>CAJWPX010000061.1 GCA_913045065.1 uncultured Fidelibacterota bacterium
TATATACAGACTATAAAGCCAATCGATCTGCGATGCCAGATGAAATTCAAACCCAACTTCCATATTTATGGGAACTCTTGGATGGGATGAACATTCCAGTGTTGCGAATCGAAGGAGTGGAAGCAGATGATATCATTGGAACGGTTGCTAAAATGTGTGAAAAAGATAATTTGCAATGCAATATTGTAAGCGGAGATAAGGATTTTATGCAATTAATTAATGATAAAACTTTGTTATATGCTCCGCAAGCTAGAAGAAGAGAAAAAGAAATTTTTAATGCACAAAAAGTATCGGAAAAATGGGGAGTTGGTCCAGAACATATTATTGATTTACTTGGGTTAATGGGCGATAGCTCTGATAATGTTCCTGGAGTGGAAGGCGTTGGCCCTGTTACCGCAAAAAAACTGATTCAAAAATTTGGTTCAATGGAAAATATCTATGAAAATATTGACCAGATTGAAAATGAAAAAATGAAAGAAAAATTATTAAATAGTAAAGAAAGTGCGTTCCTTAGCAAGCAGCTTGTTACCATCTTAACAGATGTGAAAGTGGATGCGTCTCTTTCTGATTTTGAAAAGAAAGAAGTGAACAACACAAAACTAGAATCAATTTTTAAGGAACTTGAATTTACTGGTCTACTTAAAAAGATAGGTTCTGGTACCAATATTTCTCCTGAAACAGTAAAAAGGAAAAAAGAATATGATTTAATAACCAGTTTAGATCGTCTTCAATCTTTTGCAGATTCTATTAAAGAAGGAGAATGGTTGTCTGTTGATTTGGAAACTACTTCAGTCAATCCGATGATAGCAGAGATTGTAGGATTTAGTTTTTCTGTGAAAAAAGATACTGGAGTATATGTTCCTATTCATTTTAAAGACAAGGTTGACAACTTATTTGGAGACAATGATTTAGAAGTGGCTACCAATATTTTAAAACCTGTACTAGAAAATGAAAAAATACCAAAAACAGGACAAAATATTAAGTATGATGCACTGATTATGAAACGATTTGGCATTGATTTACAAGGAATTGAGTTTGATACCATGATTGCTGCTCATTTAATCGATCCTAATGCACGTTCTTATAAACTGGATAACTTATCCTTATCCCATTTGAATTATAAAATGGTTCCAATCCAAGATTTAATTGGTTCGGGACGTAACCAAATTACTATGGATCAAGTAGATCTTGCCGATATTACTTTTTATGCGGCTGAAGATGCAGATGTTGTAATCGAATTAACCGATATTTTCTTAAAAGAATTGAAAAAACAGAATTTATACTCCTACTTTAAAAATATTGAAATAGATTTACTTCCCGTACTAATTGATATGCAATTTCACGGTATATTTGTAGACCGTAATTATCTTTTATCTCGTTCTAAAGAAATTGGTATCAGACTTGATGCATTAAAAAAGAGCATTGTTAAGCTTGCTGGCCAAGAGTTTAATCTCAATTCATCTCAGCAACTTGCAGAGATACTTTTTGATCAATTAAACCTTCCTATGATTAAAAAACGTTCAACTGCTGAAGCAATACTAACCAAATTAAAAGAATACCATGAACTACCAAGTTTGATCTTGGGGTATAGAAAATTATTTAAATTAAAAAACACGTACCTAGATCCTATTCCAAACAATATCAACGAGATTACCAATCGTGTGCATTCTTCTTTTAACCAAACCATGACAGCAACGGGTCGCTTATCAACAAGCAGTCCTAATTTCCAAAATATTCCTATTCGTACCGAAGATGGAAAAGAAGTACGCAAGGCCATTAAAGCCCAATCTGATGACTATCAGATTTTGTCTGCAGATTATTCTCAAATAGAATTAAGGGTCATGGCACACCTGAGCAAGGATGAGGCACTTACAAAAGCACTGAATGATGGGGAAGATATCCATACTTTTACTGCAAAAAATGTGTTTAATGTAAAAGAAGACCAAGATGTATTGCCCGAAATGAGACGTATTGCCAAAATCGTCAATTTTGGTATCATGTATGGCGCGGGATCATTTCGATTAAGCCAAGAATTGGGAATTCCATTTGCAGAATCAAAGAAAATCATTGATGTTTACTTCCATAAGTACAAAGGAATCAAACAATACATGGAAGACACAAAATTATTGGTTAAAAAAGATAAATCAGTGCAAACATTGCTTGGTAGAAAGCGTGCAGTATGGGATTCAGACAGCCAAAACCAAGTGAGAAGGGATGCAGCAGAAAGAATGGCGATCAATATGCCAATTCAGGGAACCGCAGCAGAGATGATTAAGTTAGCAATGATTAGAATTGATAAAGATTTGAAGGAAAATAATTTAAAATCAAAATTAATTTTACAAATTCATGATGAACTACTTTTAGAAGTACATAATAATGAAATTGATTATGTTACAGAAATGGTAGTAAAACATATGAAAAATGCAATGGACTTGGATGTTCCAATTGAAATTGATTGTGGAGTTGGATCTTCATGGTATGAGGCACATTAATGAGCTATATCGGACCAAAAGTACATATTGATTTAGAACGATTGGCAAACAATTATCGTTTGCTAAAGAATGAGGTGGGAGATATTCCGATTATGGCTACTGTCAAAGCAAATGGATATGGCCATGGTGCAGTCCAGGTTGCAAAAACATTAGAAAAAGAAGGAATACAGCATTTTGCTGTTTTTACCATTGAAGAAGGTATTGAATTACGTGATGCTGGCATTACTGCTGACATTCTTGTGTATTCTAGATTAAACCCTCATACGCTTTCAGATGCTGAAACCCATAATCTACTCTTAAATGTATCTTCTTTTGATGATTTGCAAGCTTTAAAGGCTCATCAGGGGGATAATAAGCTACGAGTACACCTTAAAGTAGATACTGGAATGACACGATTGGGTATTCCACTAGAACAAGCAGAAGAATTCTTACAACAAGCACATCAAATTGATACCATTGAGATTGAAGGATTGTATTCACACTTTGCAACTGCTGATGAAGGCGATTTATCATATGCAAATGATCAACTCAATAAGTTTAATGATGTATTAGCGATTGCAGAAAAATTAGGAATGAACCCTACGTTTATTCATTGTAGTAATAGTGGGGCCATGTTAAACCTTCCAGAATCTCGATTTAATATGATAAGAGTGGGAATGTTATTATATGGAGCCTTTCCATCCGATGAAGTGCCACAAGATTTGCCCATTAAACCGGTGATGACCTTTACCGCGCCTGTGGTAGAAGTAAGAGATGTCAAAGCAGGAACCCATATCAGTTATGGAGGGGTATATACCACCAAAGAAGATACAAGAATTGCAGTAGTACAAGCAGGATTTGCAGATGGAGTACCACGTCCTTGGTATGTAGATGGGTTTGTAAAGTTTAAAGATCAAAATTTCAAGATTACTGGAAGAATTTGTATGGATCAGTTGATGATTGATGTCGGATCAGTTGATATTCAGCATGGAGATGAAGTCTTAATCTTTGGTTCCAATGAACATGGAACAATTGATGTAAATGA
>CAJWPX010000062.1 GCA_913045065.1 uncultured Fidelibacterota bacterium
TTTAATTAAATCTAATTTTTCTATTAATTCATCTGGAACAATTTGAGCAAGAAACCCTAATCCTCCAATATGAACACCTAAGACAGGAACCATTGGATTACTAAAGAGACGAACCCCAGAAAGCAGTGTACCATCTCCACCTAAACATAACAGAAAATCTACACTAGGAGGTTTATCATGATCATATAATGTATAATTACTTGGAAGAGAATCCAGGTTCTTTAAACCTTGGGGTAAAAACAATTGCAAATCATTATGATTTGCCCATTGTCCAACATCATGAACTAATGCTGGTATTTCTTTTTTCCCAACATTAGCCCAAACAGCAAAACTTTTTGGTTTCATTTTATTTATCTATTTTTTTTCTTATGTCTATCTGCACGTAAACGTTTTTTACGTTTATGTGTATTCATTTTTCTTTTTTTTCTTTTTTTACCGCAAGGCATCAAATACTCCTATTTAATATTCAATCAATTTATCATTGACAGTATTTTTCATTAGTTTTGAAGGCTTAAAAACTGGAACATAACGCTCTGGAAGATATACAGGATCTCCAGTAGCTGGGTTACGTGCCTTTTTAGGCATTCTATGTTTAACTGTGAATGTTCCAAAACCTCTTAACTCAATCTTTTCATTCTTGCTTAAGGTAGTAATAATTTCCTTAAATGAATCATTGAGTACAGCTTCTACTTCTACCTTTGTTAAACCAGTATTTGCTGATACATTATCAATTATATTTTGTTTAATCATAATACCTCTTCTTTTAAATTTCTATTCTACAAATAATACTAATTTTTGCCCAGGATAAATTCTAGAACTTCCTTCTTTCATTTTATTCCATTTTCTAATTTCGCTAGCTATAGTATTATGCTTTTCAGCAATTTGTCCTAATGTATCTCCTTTTTTGACAATATAAACATTTTTCTTCGGAGTATCTGTTGATTCGCTAACATTTTTATCAACAAATAATATTAATTTTTTTCCAGGATAAATTGCAGAATCATTTGGTTTCATTTTATTCCATTTTCTAATTTCGCTAGCTCTGGTACTATAATCTTCAGCAATTTGTCCTAATGTATCTCCTTTTTTAATTTTATAAGTAATTCTTTCAGGATAATTTGAATAAATACCACCCTTAACTGGAATTGTTAATCGTTGACCTATATATAGTCGTTGAGGATTTGTAATGTTATTAATTGTCTGTAAATCAGCAATAGAAACACGATATTTTGAAGCAATAGCTGATAAATTTTCTCCTTTTTTAACACGATGTTCTACTTTTTGAGTAGCAAATCTTTTTGTTTCAGGTAGTGCATTAAAATTTTTATAAAAAATATCTTTCTTACCGTAAGGTATCCTTAAAGTATAATCACCATTTGAAGGAGTTGCAGGTTGTCTTAATTCAGGATTGAGGTATTTAATAGTACTGAACTTTGTACCAGCCGATTTTGCAATTACAGTTAAATCTGCACTCTTTTGAATAGTAACTTCATCGTATTTTAGTGGATTAGATTTTGGAATTTTAAATCCATACTTCTCTGGATTTTTTAGAATGATTGCAGAAGATAAAAAATATGGTATATAATTTTTAGTATCCTTCGGCAAAGAATATAACTGCCAATAATCAGATGTTTCGTGAAGGTTGACCGCACGATTTACTCTTCCTGGCCCTGTATTATAAGCAGCTAATACTAGATACCAATCATCAAATTCTTTATATAAATCTTTAAAATACTTAGCTGCTGCTTCTGTAGATTTGATAGGGTCTTGACGTTCATCAATATACCAATTTCTTTCTAACCCATATTGTTTTCCTGTGGAATACATAAATTGCCATAATCCTACTGCTTTCGCCCTAGATACTGCTTTTGGATCAAGACCTGATTCAACCATAGCTAAAACAATCAATTCTTCTGGCAATTCATATTTTTTAATGATTGGTAAAATCAAATCTTCATATTGTGCATATCTTTTCAGCCAAATATTAAATCCCTTTCTTCCCTTTCCTTGGAAATAACGGATATACGTTTCAACTTGATTATTAATGACTAAAGGAATATGTCCTTCTCTGTCATCTAAAACAGTAAATTTTGTAGAACCCATTTCTACTTCTTCAATTTCATTCGCTACCTCTGCAACTTGTTGTCTAATAAGTTCAGCGGTTAAGATTTGGCTAGAATCATCTAAGGTATTTAATCTAGTAGAATAAACTTGAATGAAATCATTTTGGAATTTTTCAAATTCAATCTTATCGAGCTCATTACGAACACCAATCTGTTCTACATCTGACAGTAAATCAAAAATTCTCTTAATATTATATATAACTTCTATTGTATCTTTATTGATATCTGCAATAACAGCATCAGAAAGAAATTGTTTTGCTTCATCTAAAATAGGTGAAATATTATTGATACTTCCAGAAAATGCGATATCACTGGTATTCATAAATGGTTTTTTTTCATTACCATTTATTAAGTCTTGGGCAAAAATATTTGTAACCAAAACTATTGCTAAAAAGTATAATTTAAATTTCTTCATAAAACTTGCCAAATTATATTGAAACTTGATGACAATCAAGTTAGTGTTTTTTTATTTGATTAATATAATGAGTAGAACTATATCCTGGATGAAAATCTAATATTTCTACTTTCCCTCCATTTTCTATCACTTCTTGAGCACCAACAACATCTTCAATGGTATAATCTCCACCTTTTACTAAAATATCTGGCATAATTGATTTAATGAGATTGAATGGGGTTTGTTCTTCAAAACTAATTACATAATCAACAACTTTTAACTCTGATAATATAAGCCCTCTATCTTCAAGTTGATTAATTGGTCTAGAAGGTCCTTTTAATTTTCTAACTGAATCATCTGAATTGATTCCTATCACCAATATATCGCCTAGTGTACTTGCTTCACTTAAATAGCGTGTATGACCAACATGTAAAATATCAAAAACACCATTGGTAAATACTATTTTCTTAGAATTCTTCTTAGAATTTCTTATTTCGGTAATTACATTTTCTAATTGATAACTATATTTCATTATTTTGTAATTTAATAATCTCTTTTTTAATAGAATTAGTAATATTTTCACGATCTTCATATTGTTTATTTTCTGTAATAATAGGTTTACCAAAATTCACAACTATTTTATTAGAATTTTTTCTAAAATTTTTTGTATCCCACCAATCAAAAGAACCCATAATATAAACTGGGATAATAGGTAACCCTGTGTTAATTGATAATACAGCTGCCCCTTTTTTGAAACTTTGTAATTGATTAGAACTTGATCGTGTCCCTTCTGGAAAAACTACAACTGATCTCGGAGTATTCTTAATATCAGATTTTAATTCATTTAATGAATCAATTGCATCGCTAGTATTGTCACGATCTACAAATATAAAACCTGAAACATTTAAAATTGATTTAAAGATTGGAATTTTTTTTAATTCTTTTTTTGCAACAAAAAC
>CAJWPX010000063.1 GCA_913045065.1 uncultured Fidelibacterota bacterium
CTTATCTACCATGCTCTGGATTATTCGAAAACAGAACTGCAAAATAGCATAACTAAACTTCAAGGTAGGCAGGAAAAACTGGAAGATTATCTAAAAAATAATTTTCCTATCTCCTACAAACCTCTTAAAAGCGCCGATACAATCATCTTTATGCTTCGTAAACTTATCAACGGACATAATTCATCTAATAATTGGTATAAGATGAATGCTTATTATCATGCACTGGTCTATGATTGCATAAAAATTTTTACGGCTTTTTACAATACAATCATCCAGAAAAATCCAGAGAAAGCTGAAGAGTTCAAAATTTCTAAAGGAATAGAGATTGACTTTGATGACTGGACCCATCTTTTTTTCCCTGATCTAGATTTTCATTTAGGGAAAAACGTAGAAGGCTCACAGTATCCTTTTGCAAAAAGAAATAAAGCGATTGAAGAAAACATCACTAAAGAAGTGGACGCTGGAAAGTCGTTTGAGGAAGCTCTACAGGTAGTTAAGGAAAAACATGATATTGACGACGCTTGCACCGATTTTTTGCAAAATAAAGAAATCAGCAAAGGTAATATGGAACTATTTTATACCTCTGCGGAAAATCCAATATACGAATACCTAACTGAAAGAGAAGATGGCAGTTGGGGAGCCGTTGAAGGGGAGTCTCTTCTAGACCAAGCTTATTATTTAGGGTCAACTCTTAAAGTCTGGGTGTGGAGAAAAAAAGAGGACGCTGAATCTACAATGGAAGGTATGTCCAGCGTGCTAAAAAAATAGCTCCCGCTATTATTTTTCATGGGGAAACTAGTGTTTTTATAAGTTTCCCACACATCCTCTCACATCCTTACAAATTCTTGCCAGAAAAACAGGCCGCATTATCTTAAAAATTTGGTCGCTCTCAAGTTTAACCAGGAAAATAAAATCAATATTTCTTTCGTTCGAGTATTGTTTACGTAATTCTTTTATTTCTCAATAAATTTCAGCATGCCGATCACGGTTTAAGCTCTCTCAATTCATAACTTGACTTAGAGTTTTTTAAAAAAGTGACGCAATCATTCAATGTTTGACAATAGCGCTTTAGAACTTTTCATTCTAGGAGTCATCCTCGGCGTCTTGATTCTTATCTTAATCAAATGCTTTGGAGTAATAAAACTGCTCTATCTCAATTTCAAGTGGCTATACAAATTTAAACAATCGATGCAAGGTGCCGATGACCTTAAAAAAAAGGAGGCCCTGATAACCATCATAAATTATTGCCAGAGTCTAAATTCAAAGTGGATACTCGATGAATCTGATCTCCACTTCTCAAACAACACATCCCAGTTGATAAAAAAAATCGCGCGCGCTTACCACCCCAACTCTAAGACACCACTGGAGGAGGCGCGGATTCGATGTGTATTGAATGCTTTTATGGAATTAAGAAACCACCTCTTTGCACTAACAACTTTTAAAGGAATTCGCGCCATTACCCAGTTTCGCATACGCCATATTCTTATTTTATCTCGCGCACGGAAAGCAAGGAAATCATGGCAACAATGGAAAATCTTTATTTTTTTAAATGATCACGGACTTTATCCTTTATTTAGGTGGCTTTTCTTTATTATTCGTTGTCTTGATTTGACATTTTGGGCAATGAAAATGGCCACTTATATACTTCAGGATATCGTACTCAAAATATTTTTGGTGAGATGGTATCTTGTTATAGGGGAACTAGCTATTCAAGTATACAGCGATAAAGTGGAAAACCCTGAAATACAAATCGAATCGATTCTTGATAACCTTGATGCAATACCAGAACCTGAAAACCAATCAAAGAATAACCTTCCAAAAAAAATCAAGAAGATCTCAGAGGCTTCGCGCAATGAAATCCTTTATCACACCTGGAGCGTTGAATGGATAAAAGTGAAAGAAATATACATCAACCTTATAAATAGTATTGCACGTGAGCATCATCCAAATTCAGAGCAGCCGATTTATGAAGTAAAACTTTCTGGGCTATTAGCAAGCGGACTGCATTTGTCAGAACAAATTGCTACCATTCAAACCTACCCTTTTGTAAACAAAATTCTCGATCTCAGGGTTTCGCACGCATTAATGACTAGAGATGCTTCTGATTTTTTGACGAACAACCAAGTATTGTCTTGGGTTAGAAAACATAAACTCGGATATATCTTTAAATATTCTTTATTGTTATTTAAGATAATACAAAAAAAACATCCGGCACTACTTTTTAGAGATTTCGCGTTTACTCTCGCTGGAGAAGGGTGTAAGCGTTGGCTCTACTTATATCTGCATGATAAAATTGCCGTGGAAACCAATACTCTCTATAAAATCCCAAAAAATGCATCGCCTAAGACAGATTAGGATCTTTATAGTTTTGAAATGTCTTCTTCGTTGGTTTGATTTAAGTTCCGATCCAAATGGAATAAAACTACTAAAATAGCGCTCGTGCCACCCAAGGCAGGACTGTTATTTTCCCCAATTTATTATCCAATTTCATACTCATAAATGCTTGAGACGGGTCAGTCGTAAGCTAATAACCCTTTATTAATTAGGATTTAATACCCATAATTGATATTGATATTCATTGACAATAATTTAGATAATGAGTACTATTATCAATAACACCTTTAAATATTTTTACCCCGCATTTTATGGACCGGCAAATGAAAAGCGAGCCCCCCATTGAAATTGAAGAGGATGAGATTATATGTAATTGCTTTCAGATTACTGAAAATACGATTCGATATCATATTTCAAAAAATGATATTAACCAAGTAGAAGACGTAACTTCAGCTTGTGAGGCTGGAGGGAATTGTGGTTCATGTCATATTCTCATTCAACTGTTCATTGATCAAAATAAACACCAAAAAAAATTGGAGCAAGTGCCTGAACAGTCTGTATCAAAATCAAAAAACAATAACGGAAGTTTTTGGAAGAAGTTGTTGCCCAGCTCATGATTGATCAAAGTGTGCTGAAACCCCAAAAAACAAAACCACCTAAACTGTCAAAGTTCATTAATAAACGGCTTTTAGTGCGGTTTTTATAGAGTTTTTATTGGAGTTAAACTCTGACTCATATGAAACACAATTATTTTATCCAGAATATTACCCTGCTAATGCTTCAAACAATATCGACCTAGCAACCTTCTAACAAACTAAATAAACTTAACATGAAAACCAAAACCAGTTTCTTAAGGTTAGATTTAATCAAACAAACCTTTATATTTTTTCTTTTATTTTTATTTTTTCTAACCACCTTACCTTCATCGGTAATAGCTAAAACAATCCCCGAAGTAGTAGTCAATAAAGTCAAGAAAGTTGTCATGATGCTTGATATTTTGCCAAAAGAATACGAAATCGC
>CAJWPX010000064.1 GCA_913045065.1 uncultured Fidelibacterota bacterium
CATTGCTTGCAGCAGATTTTTCTAATCTAGAAAAAGCATTAGATTATTGTAATAACTCTAGTGCAACATGGCTCCATCTTGATATTATGGATCAACAATTTGTTCCAAACCTATCTTTTGGGCCTGATATTGTTAAAAACATTAGAAAACATTCAAAATTATTCTTTGATGTCCACTTGATGGTTAGCAATCCATTTGAAATGATTGATTTATTTATTAATGCAGGCGCTGATGGTATATCATTCCATATTGAAGCATCAGAATCACGATTTACATTTCCTCCAAAGATCCTAATAAACAAAATTAAACGTGCCAATTTACTATGTGGAATTGCTATTAAACCTAAAACTCCTTTTAAGATTATTAGAAAATATATGGACCTTATTGATTATGTAGTTGTAATGTCTGTAGAACCAGGATTTGCTGGACAAAAATTTATACCAGAATCATTAAATAAGATTCAAGAAATTCACCAATTTATTATAGAAAATAATTTACTAAATCAAGTATCTATACAAATAGATGGTGGAGTAAAATTACATAATGCTAAAGATGTCGTTAATGCAGGAGCAAATATATTAGTTGCAGGATCTGAAGTATTTCAATCAGAAAATCCAACTGAAGTGATAAATAAAATGAGTCAAGTATGAATTATCAATCGATAGATAGCTTCAATGATTGGAAAAAAGAAGAACAAGATCTCTTTACTATTAATATAATTAAAGGACTTGTAATGGATGGAGTGCGAAAAGCAAATTCAGGTCACCCTGGTGGACCGATGTCACTTGCTGATTTTTCTTATATATTATATTCTGAATTCCTAGTTTTTGATTCTAAAAATCCTGATTGGCAACTAAGAGATAGACTTGTATTGTCAGCTGGACACACATGTATGTTGTTATATACCTTACTTTATTTGTCTGATATATTAAATATGGAAGATTTAACAAGTTTCCGACAAATAGACAGTAGAACTCCCGGACATCCAGAAATTGAAACTCCTGGAGTTGATTCAAATGCTGGACCCCTAGGACAAGGTGTAGGGATGGGTATTGGTATGGCTTTAGCAGAAAGGATGTTACGAAACTCAATTAAAAATGATAGATCACAATACACTTATATTTTAGTGGGAGATGGAGATCTACAAGAACCAATAACATTGGGAGCTGCTTCTCTAGCAGGTCATTGGCAATTGTCTCAACTAATTATGTTCTATGACAAAAATGATATCCAAATTGCAGGTGAAACCAATCGATGCGACTCAACAAATTATGCTCAATTATTTGAATCTATGAATTGGGATGTACAAGAAATAGATGGGCATAATCATAATGAAATAAGAAATGCTATTACAAATGCACAGAAAACATCAAAACCAAGTATGATTATAGGGAATACAACAATGGCAAAAGGAAGTCATTCTATGGAAAATAAAAGTGAAGCACATGGTGCTCCATTTACTCCAGAAGAAATTGTTATGACAAAAAAGAAGTTAGGATTACCTGAAAATGAGGAATTTTATTGCCCTGATATTGTAAAAAAACATTTTCAAAGAAACTTTTCCAAAAAAATTGAAGCAGCCAATTCTTCAAGTGAATATAATTTCGATTTTAATATAGATGACGCACTCAAAAAGATATCTGATATTGAGTTCAATGATGAAGTTATAGCTACAAGAAAAGCATTTGGAATGACATTGGATGAATTAGCAAAACATATTCCAACAATTGTTGGTGGTTCTGCCGATTTAGACGGATCTAATTGTACAACAAATTTTGCAAATGAATATGGAGATTTTTCTTCATCAAATCCTAAAGGAAGAAATATAGCATTTGGCGTAAGAGAATTCCCAATGGGTACAATTCTTAATGGCATTAGCCTCTATGGCGGATTAATCCCTTTTGGTGGAACGTTCTTAGTATTTAGTGATTATATGCGATCAGCAATACGTCTATCAGCAATCCAAAAATTGCACGTTATATATGAATTCACGCATGATTCAATCTTTGTAGGTGAAGATGGTCCTACCCATCAACCAGTAGAACATATTATGTCATTACGATTAATACCAAATCTAATGGTCTTCCGCCCTGCTGATGCTGTTGAAACTCAATTCTGTTTTGAAACTATTTTAGAAAATAATACAAATCCTAGTACCATTTTATTAACAAGACAAAAATTACCTTTAACAAAACTTGATAAAAATATTATTAAAGATGGAGTAAAAAAAGGGGCTTATGTAGTAGTAAATCATGATAATCCGGATACTATCATATTTACCACAGGCTCTGAATTAAGTTTAACATTATCAATTGTAGAATCTTTAAATCAGAATATTAAAGTTGTTAATATCCCTTGTTGGGAGATATTTGATCAACAATCTGATGATTACAAAAACGAAGTTCTTACACATAATTGTAAGAAGAGAATATCAATAGAAGCTGGAACTGTATTAGGTTGGGAAAAATTTGTAGGAAAAGATGGATTAGCAATCGGAATCAATGAATTTGGATTCTCTGCACCAGGAAAAGATGTAGCAGAAAAATTAAATTTTACAAAAAATGTTATTACAAAAAAAATTGAGGATTATCTAAAATGATTATCGCATTAGGAACAGACCACGCAGGTTTTGAATTAAAAGAAACTGTAAAAAAATTTCTCGAAGATGATGGATATGAAGTAAAAGATTTTGGTGCTCATGAATACAAATCTACTGACGATTATCCTGATTTTATAAAACCTACAGCTCAGTTTGTTTCTGAAAATGACGCAATGGGTATTATTTTTGGAGGATCTGGACAAGGAGAAGCAATGGCTGCAAACAGATATAAAGGTGTTAGAGCAGTAGTATTCTATGATGGACCAGACGAAATTATTAGTCTATCAAGACAACATAATAATGCAAATATATTATCATTTGGATCTAGATTTATTGAACCTAGTCGCGCTATAGAATTAATTAAAATGTGGCTAGATACTAATTTTGAAGGTGGTAGACATCAACAAAGAATTCAGAAACTAGAATCTTACTGATTGCGACTGGCATAGACTTGAATATTGCCATCTTTCTTAAAAGCCAAAATATCATAAGGATCGTTTCTTGGTCCTTCCATGCCTGGTGACCCCATCGGCATTCCAGGCACCGCAAGACCTTTGATCTGTGGCTTTTCGTTTAATAAACGAACAATTAGATCAGCTGGCACGTGTCCTTCAATCAGATAATCACCAGCTTTTGCTGTATGGCAAGACTGAAGATT
>CAJWPX010000065.1 GCA_913045065.1 uncultured Fidelibacterota bacterium
AAAATAAGCATTGCCACAAATGGCACCCCTGTTAATCCAAAATATAAGTAATGAAGAGTATTGTAACTTGGTTTGTTAAAAATAGCGTTCCTGCTAATTTATTGATGTTTTTCTTAATCATTGGAGGAATTGCATCGTATCAAAATATGAAATCCGAGTTTTTTCCTATACCAAATCTTAATATTATTTCAATCAATGTTGCTTATCTCGGTGCTTCTCCGAGCGAGATTGAATCTTCGATATGTTCAAAAATAGAAGATAGACTTCAAGGTATTTCTGGAATAGAAAAAGTTAATTCTTATTCAACAGAAAATTCGGGAATGGTGACTATTCAAATTCACTCCACTTCAGAATTCGATGAAATTTTAGATGAAGTAAAAACAGTAGTAAATAGCATGGATAATCTACCAGTGAATAGTGAAAAACCTATTATCAAAGAAATTAAAATGGATGAAAAAGTGTTAGATGTAGTGATTTATGGTCACGTAGAAGAAAATACGTTATTACAAGTCACGAAAGAGATTGATCAAGAAATTAAAATGCTGAATGAAGTTTCTTATACAGAAATCTTGGGCGATAGAAATAGAGAAATAACAATTGAAGTTTCTGAAAATAATCTTGAAAAATATAATCTTAATTTTGATCAAATTACACTTGCGATTAATGCTGGTTCTATTGATTTGCCAGGAGGAATTCTCTCTACTTCGAAGGAAGAGTTGCTAATCAGAACTGTAGGACAATCTTATAATGCAAAAGAATATGAAAAGATTGTTATAAGAAGCCAACCAAATGGAAGCCAACTTTTGCTTAAAGATATTGCAACTATTAAAGATGCCTTTGTAGAAATAGACAAATCTTATCGTTGGAACGGAATACCGGCAATGTTTGTTGGAGTTAATCTGGTGGGAGATCAGGATGTACTAAGAGCTGCAGAAGAACTAAGAACATACGTAAACAATAAAAAAGCAAATATGCCAGCGGGTATTGAAATCGATTATTTTTATGATCAAGCACGCTATTTACAAGATCGTATTAATTTATTATATCGAAATTTCGCGATTGGAATCACTTTAGTGCTCATATTATTAACTATGTTTTTAAAACCCTCTCTGGCATTTTGGGTTGCTATGGGAATACCAATTTCATTTGGAGGTGCATTGCTTATACTCCCTCTAATTGGTGTGAGCGTAAATGTTTTATCAGCCTTTATGTTTATTGTTGTTTTAGGAATTGTAGTGGATGATGCAATTATTGTTGGTGAAAATGTTTTTAGGCGACGAATAAAATTTAATGAAGACAACTATACTTCTACTATCAATGGTACTATGGAAGTTTTAATACCAGTATTTTTTGGTGTTTTAACAACAATTGCTGTTTTTGCTCCTATGTTGAACCTGGCTGGACAAACAGGATCAATTTGGAAAATGTTTCCATTGACCGCAATTCCTATTTTAGTAATGTCTTTAATTGAATCAACTACGATTTTGCCTTCACATTTAAACCATGCTGGTGATTGGTTTAAAACAAATTTTGTCACATTTGGGAAATTGTTATCACGAGCAAGAAATTTTTGTTCAGATCGTTTATATCATTTTGTTGATAATTTTTGGATACCGCTAGTTAAGAAGGCAATGGACCAACGATATACTGCTATTGCAGTATTTACTGGTTTATTGCTTATATCATTCTCATTAGTTGCTGGTGGTTGGGTAAAATGGACATTTTTTCCTACACTGGAAGCAGAAGAAGTATCAATTGCATTTGAACTCGCAGAAGGTTCGCCAATAAATAAAACTCAAGAAGTTGTTTCAATAATTGAAAGAGAAGCATTACAGTTAAAAGATGAAATTAATAGTACTAGTCCATCAATTATTATTAGCAATGTCTTAACAACTGCTGGTGAACAATACTACTCAAAAGAAGAATCAACTAAGGGACCTGGTGGATTTACTGTTAGATCAACTAGTACTCCACATATAGGAGAAGTTGTAGTGATTTTAACCCCTGCTGATGAAAGATGGAATTTAACAGGAGCATATGATATTATTGATATCTTGAGAGAACGCATTGGAACAATCTCAGGTGTTGAGCGTCTTAGTTATTCTGCAAATATTTTTACTGCTGGTAAACCAATTGATTTTGAATTTCAAGGCAATAATTTTGAAAATCTGAATGCTGCTGTTGAACAAACAAAGATTTTACTATCTTCATTCCCTGGGATATATGAACTCAATGATTCTAATCAAAAAGGTAAAAGTGAACTTCAAATAGAACTACTACCTTCAGCAGAAGTGTATGGAATTACTACATTGGATATTGCAAAACAAGTTAGACAAGCATTCTTTGGAGAAGAAGTTCAACGCATTCAACGTGATGATGATGATATCAGAGTGATGTTAAAATTGCCAAAAGAAGAACGTCGAACAATGGCTACGCTTGAAAATATGAGAATTCGAACTAACCAAGGAATAAAAGTTCCTCTATATTCAGTAGCAAGAATTCAAGAAATCGAAGGCTATTCCAAGATTAAAAGAAGTGATGGAATGAGAGTAATCGAAGTTCAGGCTGAGGTTGATATATCAAAAAATACTCCGGGAATGGTTTTACAGAATCTTATAGGAAATGAAAGCACGCCAAAAGGAGAATTAGCTATAATCTTAGATCAATATCAAGATATTCAATTTGCATTGGGGGGAGAACCAAAAGAACAGGCAGAACAACTAGAAGATATTGCATATAAGTTTGCTATAGCAATTTTTGCTATCTATGTTTTACTAGCAATCCCACTTAAATCATATTTTAAACCATTAATAGTTTTATCAGCAATTCCTTATGGGATGGTTGGTGCAATTTTAGGACATTTACTTTTTGGTGTAAGTCTTTCAGTGTTGTCACTTCTTGGCATTGTTGCACTTTCAGGAGTTGTTGTCAATGATAGCTTACTATTAGTAGTATTTATCAATCGAAAAATGGAAGAGGGAGTTGCAGTCAAAGACGCTGTAGTACATTCTGTTCGTACTCGTTTTAGACCTGTAGTATTAACTTCTATAACAACATTTTTGGGAATTATGCCCTTACTATTTAACCAAAGCACACAAGTGCTTTTCTTAAAACCTATGGCAATTTCTTTAGGGATAGGCATCCTATTTGCTACAACAATAATCTTATTACTTGTTCCAATATCTTATATTATAATTAATGATTTTATAAAACTAGTGAAGTGGAAATAGTTTTAGGCTTCAAATTGACTAT
>CAJWPX010000066.1 GCA_913045065.1 uncultured Fidelibacterota bacterium
GGTCCCCGTCAATTCCTTTGAGTTTCAATCTTGCGATCGTAGTCCCCAGGCGGAGTACTTATCGCGTTAGCTACGGCACTGAAAGGGTCGAAATCCTCCAGCACCAAGTACTCATCGTTTACGGCGTGGACTACCAGGGTATCTAATCCTGTTCGCTCCCCACGCTTTCGTACCTCAGCGTCAGTTTTGAGCCAGAAGGCTGCCTTCGCATTTGGCTTTCCTCATGATATCTACGCATGTCACCGCTCCACCATGAATTCTGCGTTCCTCTCTCAAACTCTATTTTAATAGTTTTATGTGCACTTCTTTAGTTAAGCTAAAGTATTTAACACATAACTTTTTAAAACGCCTACGTACCCTTTACGCCCAGTAAATCCGGACAACGCTAGGACCCCTCGTATTACCGCGGCTGCTGGCACGAAGTTAGCCGGTCCTTTCTTGTAAGGTACCGTCAATGACAGATGGTATTAACATCTGAAACATTTCTTCCCTTACGACAGATTTTTACATTCCTAAAAACTTCATCAATCACGCGGTGTTGCTGCATCAGGCTTTCGCCCATTGTGCAAAATTCCTCACTGCTGCCTCCCGTAGGAGTCTGGACCGTATCTCAATTCCAGTGTGGCTGATCATCCTCTCAGACCAGCTACCGATCTTCGCCTTGGTAGGCAATTACCCTACCAACAAACTAATCGGACGCAAATCTATCTCAAAGTGTAAGCCGAAGCCTACTTTAACAACAAATGCCCCGAAGGGCCCGCTGCATTATTTGGTATTAGCACTGGTTTCCCAATGTTATCCCAATCTCCAAGGCAAGTTATTTACGCGTTACTCACCCGTTCGCCAGTTTAATATTTATCCGAAGATAAAGTTCTCCTTGACTTGCATGTGTTAAGCACACCGCCAGCGTTCGTCCTGAGCCAGGATCAAACTCTCAATTGTAATTTATTTTAAGTTTGTTTGTCTAACTCCAGGATTAAAAGACAAAGGTTCTACATATATCAAATTTTCAAATATCTAAAAAAGTATGCGTAACGATTTTTTTACGCAAAGCCTCGCAAATTATTATTATTGAGAGAGATTACCAAGCAAAAAATAAAAAAAATTTGGGTTATTTTCTGACTATAAAAGTAGACCTGCAATTGTTGCAGTTAACCAGGATGCTAAAGCGCCACCTATCATTGCTTTTGTGACGAGTCGTGCAAGATCTCCTCTTCGATTAGGAGCCATCGCACCAATTCCTCCTAATTGTATACCAATAGAACCAAAATTTGCGAAGCCACACAGAGCATAACTTGCAATAATAGCTGTTCTTTCAGAGATAAGTCCCTCAGCTAATACTTGTTGTAGATCACCATAAGCAATTAGTTCTGTCAAAACAATTTTTTTGCCCATCAATGTACCTAAGACACCAGCTTCTGACCATGGAACTCCCATAGTCCATGCTAATGGTTTAAAAAGAAAACCAAAAATAGCTTCCATCGATGTTCCTAAAAATAGTAGTAAATAGTTTATCATTGCCACGAAGGATAAGAAAGCAATAAGCATAGCAGCAATATTAGCTGCTAACTTTAAACCTGTAGTAGCACCATTCCCGAGTGCTTCCATTGCATTGGTAGTAGTCTGTTCAATCTCAATATTTAAATCCCCCATAGTATTAGATTCTTCCACCTCTGGATAAATAATCTTAGCCATTACTAAAGCAGCGGGTGCTGACATTACCGAAGCAGTTAATAAGTGACCAGCAATACCTGGGATGTCCGATAACCAACTAACATAAATAGCTAAAATCCCTCCAGCGGCTGTAGCAAATCCGCCTGTCATAACTGCCATCAATTCTGATTTAGTCATTTTATCAACAAATGGTTTTACCATTAATGGAGCCTCTGTTTGACCAAGAAAAATATTCCCCGAAACACTTAGCGATTCTGTTCCACTAATAAACATTGTTTTTTGAAATATTTTTGCAAACATCTTTACAATTTTTTGTATTATTCCAAAATGATATAAGACGCTTATTAAGCTTGAAAAAAAGATAATTGTTGGTAATGTACGAAATGCAAAATTCTCTAAAGATGGATGATAAGTATCAGAAATATAAGATCTAAAAAGAAAAGTACTACCAGCATCTGAAAAACCAACTAGCGTAGTAATAGCATTATCTAAAGCTCTAAAAACAGGTTCACCCAATGAAGTACCGAGTATAAAAAAAGCAAGTATAAACTGTAATGCTAGTCCTGAAAAAACGGTACGTAAGTTAATCTTTTCTCTATTATTTGATAAAAGAACAGCAATGCCCAACAAAGTAAATATACCAATTAATCCAGTAAATTTTTCCATTCAATTATTGGTGGTTATGGTGGTGGTGTAAATCAGAGGTTTGCATATCTTTTTCCACAACCTTTGAGTTTTCTTTTAATAAATCTAATATTTTGCTATCAAGGAGATCATCTAATAATTTATTTCGATTAGATTCTTTTTTATAAAATCTTTCAATCTCAGTTTTTTGATCTTGATTATTTTCAATAGCATTAGCAATAAAAGTTTCTATTTCATTGTTTTCTATTTCAAATTTCAAATCCTGAATAATAACTTTTCTTATTAGAAACCATTTTAAATTATTCTCAGCAAAAGTTTTATATTGTTCTCTTATTGTATTTTCATCAAGACTATTTCCTTGTGGACTAGCTTTAACTTCATTAATAATATTCTCTAGATATGAATCAAACATAGAAGAAGGAAGAATAGGATCAACTACTTTAATAAATTGATCAATTACTCCAGAATTAAACATTTCTTCAGATTTTTTTTCATATTCTTTTTCAATACTTTCTTTAATATTTGTTCTCCATTGATCAACGCTATCACAATTTGGATCTATTTTCTTAACAAGATTTTTGTCTAATTTTGGTGGAATTCTTCTTTCAATAGAATGAATTGAAACTTTAAAGATTTTATTACCATTTTCTGAATCAATATTAACCCGGACTTCATCTCCAACATTTTTGTTTAATAAAACTTCTTTATTGGCTCCGGTAATAGGTTCTTGTCCAATAGCAATAAATTTTTTATCAGTTTTTTGTCCTATAATAGGAAGACCGGAAGAATCTATTTCTTGGAAATCAGCTAACATAAAATCTCCATCTTCAGATCCTTTATCAATTTTTTTGATTTCGCTTTGTGACATTAAAATATTATTAATTGTATCTTCAACTTCTTTATCATTAGAAATAAAATT
>CAJWPX010000067.1 GCA_913045065.1 uncultured Fidelibacterota bacterium
AATATCGCTATATAAAACAAGTTCATCGGCATAATATGCATCGGTTATTAAAGCATTGTCTGTCAGGGTAATATTTCTACCAAAATGGTCCTCTTTTTTATAATCATTGTTTGTAATAGTTTCTCCAAGTTCAAATCGATTATTTTTTTGGTTCTTACCATATAAATAAACCTGAGATTGATTAAAAGTGCTAACTGCTAATTGATTATCAAATTCACTAATTTGATACCCAAAATGACTGTTTTCTAGTAATCCATCTGGTTGGATAGTATAAAAATTTGTCCAAGGATTTTCATCGGTTCTATTAGATAAACCAATATAAGGATAGGCAAAAACCTTTCCTTTTCCACTGTTTAACCCTAACGCACTGATATAAAGCGTAGAATCTCCTACATGCACGGATTGACCAAAGCGTATTCTAAGAGAATCATATTCATTTTCTGCTGCAGGAGTAGGAATTTCTACTCCTTGTACGATTCCATTTTTAAACTCAGCCAAATACACAAAATCTTTCAATGATCCAATCAAAAGTTTATCATTATTAAATGAAAGCGAAATTCCGAATCCAAATTGATTCGGGCCTACTTCATAACAACCCTCTACATTGCCTAATTCCCGTACATCAATAGTTGCGAATGGAGTATTCTGGTATGCAAAATCTTCGGTATCAGGATTGAAATCATAAATAAAAACATTTCCATCATTATAGAATGGAGAAGCGATTACAACATACTGATCATTTAATGCAACATTATACCCAAATTTTTGAGCATATTTTTGAAAAACGCCTGAATAAGGATTCTCATAAGTCTTCACTAGAACCCAATTTCCTAGATAATTTTTATGGTATAAATATGCTGCACCATATCCATTGTTTGATCCAGGAGCTCCAATAAGTAAATAATCCTTATGGAGTGCTATGCTAAATCCAAAATCATCTCCCATCGTTGGGTTAGGGGCAGTTAATTCTCCAGCTTTTTGTAATGAATTTACTCCGCCATATAAGTCATATATATCTACTACTCTAGGAGTAAGCGTTGAAAAAGTTCTGGCAGTTACTAAAAAATCTTGCGATAAAGCAATTGGAATGGTTCTTCCCCTATTTAATAATTCTGAAGAATGACTTTTCCTTCCGGATGATGGAAAAAGAAATGAGAATAAAAGAACCCCTATAAAAAGATATTTTAATTGTCTTATCATTATAATTATTCTCACAAAGTATAAGAAAAATTATAATCAATTAGAAGCTGTTTAATTCCCCTCTATTACTGTAGTTTCGCCACTTTCTAAATTAACATCTAAAAATAAGGATTTATCAAGCGCTGCAAAGAAACCTTTGAAAAATTCCATCGAATGTGTACTCCCTGCATATTTTACTGCACCGCCCTGCTCTCTTGAAGCTTGGAAATTTATACGAATAGTACTAGAAACTGGATCCTCAGATTCTTGAACAATATTAATGGTTGTTTTCAGGTTGTATACATTAGGTCCATCATTGCTAGAACTACCACCGCCCCAACCACAGAACAAACAATCTCCACCACCATTATCATCACCATCTCCATCTTTATCACCATCTGCTGCCGCTAATAATCCTAAGGTTAATACAACTCCTATTCCAATAGCAGCTTTTCCAATTTTACTCATTTCTTTTGATTCAGCTGAACCGCTCCCTAAAGTTGTTTGTTTGGTAGCAGTAATGAGTCCATAGTTGTCATTGAGTACATCAATAGTATACCCTAAATCTTGTAATACCCCAATTGACCCTTTCATAAGGGTATCAAAATCCACATCATACTGCTTTGTCTCAATGGCACGTTTTACTGCTGTTGTAGGAGGCGGAGCAGAACTACTACAACTAACAACAAATAAATGGCTTAATACAACCAAATGAAGTGCGGTACGCCTAATCATTAGTATTTAGTGCTTTGGTATTTGAAACTATCAACAAGCCCTTCAGGACTAAATTTAATGGTCAATGTCAAATTCTTATTGCTTTTGCTACTACGACTTCCTGAAAATATTCCAAGAAATCTTCCGCTAGGAATAGTCCCTGCACCAGCTGCAGAACCAGATTGTGATTCGCTACTCACTTTATCATATGTCCAGACCTCATATCCGTTATTGGCATTGGTAACAATGTTTGGAGACCCCAACAATTCAACAACACTAGCAGAACTCATACCAACTTCCAATTGGCTTTGAACTTTCCCTAATGTAAAATCATTGTTTGTTGCGGTTGCAGGAACACTGCATGAGAAAATAGAAAAACTTAATAGTAAAATGGTTCCAATATATTTCATTTTATAACCCCTATGTTGTTTCTTAAATAAACGAATCAATCCTAGAATTGTTCCAATTAGGAAATAAACTTACGTATTTCCTCCTGATAAATCTCCATTAATTTTTTAGTTGATTCTCCAACCAATCCATCTCCAATAGTATGATTGGCAACCGAAACGATTGGAACAATATCACGAGTGGAAGACACAATAAATGCTTCTTTACAGCTATACACTTCATCAACTGGCAAATCTCTTTCTTCAAATTTCATCTCTTTTTCTTTCATAACATTCAGTAAAACTAATCTAGTAACGCTTCGTAAAATATTTCCATCGGTCGGTGGCGTTAATACAACTCCATTATCATTGATTGCAAAAAATGAGAACGTAGTACCTTCTAATACCCTTCCATTTGAAGTATATAAAACCTCATCATAATCACCATTTTTTATTATAGTATTTTGTGCTAATAATCCTCCCATATATGTAAAAGGAGCTTTAATCTCCGCATAATGACGTTGAAATTCAAAAAGACCGACAGAGATTCCTTTGGCGTAAGATTCTGCTGGATATATTCTCATTGGAGTTACCAAAACCAAAATATCCATAGGATCATTTGAATATAAATCAGAACCAGTAACGGGTTTCCCTCCTAAAAACACAATCATTACACTAAGTTCATTTGTAGAAGGATTGTTTTCAGCTATGGTATCAAACACCAACTGTTTAATATCATCATGTGATTGTTCTACCTTCATACACATTGCTTCTGTATTTTTTAGTAATCGTTCAATATGATGATCTAAAAAAAGCGGTTTTCCTCCATCTACAGTTTTAAAAAATGTAAAGACTTGATAACCTCGAACAATGCTTAGAAAATTATCAAGAAAATTAAGATTAACTTCATCTGTAGGTATAAACTGATTTTTAAAAAAAGAAATAT
>CAJWPX010000068.1 GCA_913045065.1 uncultured Fidelibacterota bacterium
TTGATAAAGTTATAAAGAATGATAAGACAACTCTTAATAATAAAAAGAGAGTTAAAAAACGTGTCTTATCACAAAGTAATGCTGAAACTTTGAAAAATATATTATTCAAAACTATTAATATTGGTTCTGGCAAGAAAGCTTATTTAGAAGGTTGGGATGTTGCAGGGAAAACAGGAACTGCACAAAAATCCATAAGTGGTGGTTATTCAGAATCAAAACATTTATCAAGCTTTGTTGGATTTTTTCCAAAAGATAATCCCCAATTGCTTGCATTGATCATAATAGACGAACCTTCCACCTCTGGCAATCAGCATTTTGGAGGAGTTTCAGCAGCACCTGTTTTTAAATCGGTGATGAATCGAATTATCAATATTGATTCAAGTATTAAAGTGGATAAAAAAAGAGAGACAAAAAACATAAACGGAAAATTAAAAAGATCAAACCAAGTTTTAATTCAAAAAAATATAGAATTAGTAGTTGTTCCTGATTTAAAAGATAAAAATGTAAGAGAAGCAATACAGATTTTGAAACTACGAGGTATAAAACCTCAGATTACTGGTTCTGGTAGAATAGTATTCCAGTCCTTGGAACCTGGAACAAAGGTACCAAAAAATTCGATTTGCAAACTGGAAGCTAAAATATGAATCTAGAGAAAAAAAATATTAGTATTATCGGATTAGGTGATAGTGGTTATTGGTCTGCTAAGCTAGCATCATTACTTGGGGCTAATGTATTTGTCTCTGATTCAAAAGAAAATATTAATGAAGATTATATCCAAGATCTAACTGATTTAAATATAAAAGTTGAACTCGGGAATCATTCAAAAGAAGTCTTGAATTCAGACTTAATAATCAAATCTCCTGGAGTTCCTAAAAATATAGAGATTTTGCAAGAAGCTAAGAAAAATAATATCCAGATTATTGGTGAAGTTGAATTTGCCTATAGATTTTCTAATCTAGAATTGATTGCTATTACTGGAACTAATGGAAAAACAACTACAGTTAGTTGTTTGCACAAAATATTATCAAAGAAATTTAATGTTATAAAATCTGGCAATATCGGTATTCCTTTCTCAAAGATTGTTTATAAAGAGAATAAAAATATGATTACAGAAAATGATTTTTGTATTCTTGAACTATCTAGTTTTCAAACTGAAGATATACAAGAATTTAAACCTAAGATAGCACTTATCTTAAATATCACAGAAGATCATTTAGATCGATATGATAACTTTACAAGTTACTGTAAGTCAAAAATGAATCTACTCAAAAACATGGGTAAAGACGATTTGGTCATATACAATTGCGACGATGAAGTAATATCGAAAGAAATAAATAAAATAAATGTTCCTTGTATAAGTTACTCTTTGAATAAAGAACATAGTCAATTCTACTTAGAAGATAATAAGATAAAATCTTCTTCTAATGAAAATTTTCTTTTGATAGATGATTGTAAAATAAAAGGTGTACATAATATTTCAAATTTTATTGGTATTGCTACCATTGCAAAGAAATTGGATATGAATGATGAATTAATCTTTTCTTCTTTAAAAGAATTTGAAGGTTTAGAACATAGATTTGAATTCGTTAAAGAGATTGATGGTATAAAATTTATTAATGATTCTAAAGCAACAAACATTTCATCAGTAGAAGTAGCTATAAAATCTATTGGAAAGAACGTTCTTCTTATAATGGGTGGATTATCAAAAAACTCAGATTTTTCTAAAATTTTACAATATCATAGTGCAATAAAATTAATAATAGCATATGGTATGGCCGCAAAAGATATTACAGCTTCTTTATCTTCTTCGATACATGTAATAGAACAAAATAAGTTTAAAGATGCTGTTGATAATGCTTTTGCTTTAGCAAAAGAAGGAGATTCTGTTTTAATGTCACCTGCATGTGCAAGTTTTGACCAGTTTGATAATTTTGAACATAGAGGTTCTTTCTTTAAAGAGATTGTTAACGGATATACATCATGAAAATTAATATTAAAGAGAAGAAACAAGATAAATGGTTACTTTGGACGGTTGTTTTCCTAGTTGCTCTTGGCTTGCCAATGCTTCTTATTGCAAGTTCCCCTGAAGTAGGTTATTCATATTTTCTTAGACAGGCTGCAAAACTTGTTCCTGGAGTATTAATACTTATATTCATGTCCTATTTTAATTATAGACATCTCCAAAAGTTGGCTTGGTTTTTAATGGGTACTTCATTCTTATTGTTATTGTACACGAAACTCCAGGGAGATTTTAGATGGATTTCCATTGGACCAATCTCATTTCAAGTTGCCGATTTTGCCAGATTCTCAGTAATAGTGTTTTTAGCTGATTACATTGATAAATACTATAAAAATATGAATCAATTTCTTACAGGAATTGTTTTTCCAGTTCTTGTTGTTTCTCCAATTGCTCTTTTAATATGGAGTCAGCCTGATTTATCTACTGCAATGGTGCTTATGGCTATTGTTTTTTCACTATTATTTGTTGGTGGGACAAGATTAGTACAGTTTTCTACTACAGTTTTATTAGCAGGAAGTTCTTTCTTAATATTTGCTCTCAATAGAGGAAATTATTGGACAGATAGAATAGTTGACTTTGCAAATGGAATTCTAGGCATTGCATCTAGCGATAATTCAGCAACAGTATTCCATGCAACGCAAGCAGAAATTGCACTTAATCAAGGCGGTTTATCGGGAATGCTTGGAGCAGGCACACAAAAATTGGGATATCTGCCAGAGCAATATTCAGATTTTATTTTTGCAATTGTTGGCGAAGAGCTTGGATTTATAGGTACTACAATTCTCATTATTGCCTATATGATTATTTTTTATCGAGTTATACAGATTGCAAAGAATTCAAATGATATTTTTGGAATAATCTTAACTATCGGTTTTGGATTAAGTATTACTTATTATGCCTTCGTTCATATTGGATATGTTGTAGGCATGCTTCCTGTAACTGGAATTCCTCTTCCTTTTATTAGCCATGGTGGATCGGCTTTAATAATGAATTTATTGATGATAGGTATTCTTTTAAATATTAGTAAAGCTCAACGAAAATTAAATGTTAAAGAATGGAGGCCTCGCATTGGTACGTAAAGTTAATATAGTATTCTGTGGTGGTGGAACAGGAGGTCATTACTATCCGTTGATGGCAATTAAACAAGAACTTGATAA
>CAJWPX010000069.1 GCA_913045065.1 uncultured Fidelibacterota bacterium
GTATGTTCTACTTGAATTCTAGTATTCATTTCTATGAAATAATAATTTTTATTATTATCAACTAGAAATTCAACTGTGCCTAATCCGACATATTTTACTGCTTTAGCTAAACTAATAGCTTTTTCTCCAAGTGTTTTTCTTAAATTATCGTCTAAAAAAGAAGAAGGAGATTCTTCAATTAGTTTTTGATTATTTCTTTGAATAGAACATTCGCGTTCCCCTAGATGAATATAATTTCCAAATTTATCCCCTACGATTTGAATTTCAATATGACGAGCATTCTTAATAAATTTTTCCACATATATTTCAGAATTACCAAACGCTTTATCTGCTTCAGATTTAACTATAGAAAAAGATTGTTCAAGATCAGAGGTGCTTTCAACAATACGCATTCCTTTGCCCCCTCCTCCCGATGAAGCCTTTAACATTATTGGATAACCAATATGGTTCGATATTTCAATCAATTGATTGACAGAACCAACGGCATCATCACTTCCAGATATAATAGGAATGTTTGTTTCCTTTGCAATATTTTTTGCATTGATTTTATCTCCCATCGATTCTATAATATCAGCATCTGGACCAATGAAAGAAAAATCATTTTCTTTGCATATAGCGCTAAACTTGCCACTTTCCGCTAGAAAACCATATCCAGGATGGATTGCATCAGCATTGCTAATTTCTCCTGCAGCAATGATTCTTGGAATATTTAAGTAACTTTTAAGAGGAGGACCTTCTCCTATACATATTGCTTCATCAGCAAATTTAACGTGCAAAGAAAGTTCATCTGCTTTTGAATATACTGCAACAGTTTTGATATTCATTTCTCTACATGCACGAATAATTCTTATAGCAATTTCACCTCTATTTGCAATCAGTATCTTCTTAAACATAAATTTTATTCAGAACAGTCAATTACAAAAAGAGGTTGATCAAATTCTATTGGATTACCGTCTTTGATTAGAATTTCTTTAATCGTACCATTTTTTTCAGATTGAATCTCATTCATTATTTTCATTGCCTCAATTATACAAATAACATCACCTTCGTTGATTTTTGACCCAACATTCACAAATGGTTTTGTACCTGGTTCTGAAGCAGCATAGAAAGTACCTGGCATTGGTGATCTTACCGTAAATAAGTTAGCAATAGCCTGAGTATCTTCTTTTTCTTTCACCTTAATTGAAGGTTCTTTCTCCTTGATAGTAGTCTTTTTGGATAAAGTATCAGGGTCTGCATTAATAATTGGTGGAGCTTTAGTAACTTTTATCTTGCGAAACCAAAAACGAACTTCGATTTCATTAATATTACTATTTTCTAGAATATAGATAACTTCTTTTAGTCTGTCTTTCCACATATTATTAATTCTTTACTCGTTCAGAATAATCTCCAGATTTAGTATCAATTTTTAAAATATCTCCCTTATTAATAAAGAGCGGTACTTTGATTTCAAGCCCTGTTTCCATTTTTGCTGATTTAGTTGCATTTGTTGCTGTATTTCCTCTTAACCCAGGATCTGTCTCAACTACTTTTAATTCAACTTTTGGCGGCAAACTAATATTAATCACTTCGTCTCCATCAAAAACAATTTCAATGTTATCCCCTTCTCTGATATAATAGTAACTATCATTAATCATTGATTCAGAAACTTGAATCTGATTAAAATTATCATTATCCATAAAAATATAACCACCCGATTCTTTATACAAATATTGAAAATTCTTTGATGTAACTCTAATAAAATCAAGTTTAACTCCTGAATTAAAAGTTTTATCGATTATCTTTCCGGTTTTAATATTTTTTAATTTAGTTCTTACAAATGCAGGTCCTTTTCCAGGTTTGACATGTTGAAATTCTACTATTTTCATACGAGAATTTTTATGCAATATTATAGACCCATTTTTTATATCTGCAGTAGTACCCATATGTAAAACTTAGTTGCTTTATAGTAGTTTTCTTACAAATTTTTTTGCTAAAGCTAAATCCCTTTTTCTCTGTGTTGCACTATAATCTTTACTGGCAAATTTAACCGAATCAATGCGATCTAATAGATCTGTTAAATCTTGATCATTAAAAAATTTATTTAGTTCGACTGAAGTCATTTCATGAGCAATAATATAATATTCATTTTGTATATATTCTTTTAAAGCTTTAGATAAAGATTCATAGAATTTTATAGATGATGTATTGCCTGATATAATCTTATCAATTGTTTTAATAGCATCTTTTTTTGGATTCCGATTAAAAAATCTTATTCTGAAAAATGGTCTTTTCCTATCTCGGTTATTCCATAAATAAATGGTACAGAGCAATAAACACATAATTATAAATAAGATGATAAGCTTTTTATAATCATATGGAAGCTTAACTTCCTTTATTGGTTTATCAGGCTGAATCTCAGTTAAATCTTCATCAGAAAGAGAAGATTTAACGCTAATATCAATATAATCGCTATTATATGTTTCTGATATGGTTGAATCATTGGGATTCACCGTTAAAAAATAGGGTGGAATAATTGTTTTTCCTGTATCCCAAAATGTTATCTCAAAATTTAAAGAATAAGAATTTTCTAATGAATCAATCGTAATACTCTTTATAAATACTCTTGAAGAATCAGCAATCCAAGCGGAAGAATCTGCCCAACCTTGTTCAAGAATTGTATAATTTTTCTTTAAATTATTAACATTAATATCAAGAGATACAGGATAACCAATCTCAACATTTAGAGTATCAACAGAATAACTAAAAGGGATATCTTCATCAAGATTGGAACAACTAAAAAAAAACACTAAAAATAATATACAAAAACGTTTCATTGATTATATACGTTTTGCTCTTTTCTTAAAAAAATGAGTCAGTATCTTAATATAATCTTGATTGGTTCCAACTTGAATTAAGTCAAATCCAATATTCTTACAATTTTGAGAAAATTCTTCTAGTTTCTGCGTAAAATTCTTTGAAAAATTTAATCGGGTCTTCTTATTTGAAGTATCTATCCAGACTTTTTCTCCTGATTCAGAATCATGAACTTCCACTAAGCCAAGATTAGGAAATTCTTTCTCGAAAAGATCATAAATTTGAATCCCAATTAAATCATGTTTAAAGTTCAAATGTTTTA
>CAJWPX010000070.1 GCA_913045065.1 uncultured Fidelibacterota bacterium
AATTGGCTAAAAATCAAAATAATCATATAAGGGTGATTAGCTAATGTCTAACCCATTAATTCTACTGCTTTTTTAATCAAATATAATATTCATTACAGTTTATCTGAAATCAGAAAATAGGCATTCATTCATGCTTATGTTCAATTTCATGACAATCACAGTTACAAAGGTGCGTTTTATGATCATTAATACAATCAATACATTCGTAATGTTTGTGATTTTCACAATTGGCACATAGCATGTATTAGTAAAATATGATTAGAATAAAAAAATAGCCTTTTTTCTTATGCCTAAATATGTATAAAGTAAACCGCTAGAAATAACTCAATGAGCCTTAAAAGGTACATAATAACTAGGGGGCTTACCATGTTTGGCGTTCTACTGGTAACTCTACTTCTTACAATAATGTTAGTTGGATCAAATATGGATACTATTCTAAAACAGGGAATTGCATACCAAGTGCGTTTAGAAATCACTGAAAACCCTGGAATTGCAGAAAGTTTTGCTAGTATTAAGGAATTTGAAAGTTTTGTTCAAGATCAGATTGATCAAAGAACAAAGGCACTTGGACTTGATAATCCATGGTATTCACCACAAAGAATTGGATTAACCATGTATAAGATATTAATTCTTGACTTCGGTAATGCAACTTTTCTGACAAGTGATTCAGGATCTTCAAATGTAGGTGATATCTTATTAGAAAAAATTCCAAGAACTGTTTTATTATTTACTACGGCGACAATTATAATATCTGTAATTGGGATTTTCCTGGGTTCGTTATCTGGAAGCAAAGTTGGTTCAGCTCTTGACCGAATCACTGCTTCATTTGCAGTCATAAGCAGTAGTTTCCCTGTATGGTGGATAGGTATGCTTATGATTTTTTTGTTTGCATTCACATATCAAATTTTTCCAGCAAGAGCAACTCCATCTATACTACCAACTGAGTCAGGATATATCCTTGCTTTGCTTTACCATATGGCTCTGCCATTAATAACAATAGTATTAATAGGATTTGGAGCATGGGCATACCTTGTTCGTAATTTTATGGTAGGTGTAATGCAAGAAGATTTTATCACTGCAAAAAAAACTATCGGTATAGATAAAAGCAAAATAATCTATAAACATGCATTAAAAAATGCCGCTGCACCAATAATCACAATTTTAGCATTAAGTCTTTCAGGTTCACTTGGAGGCGCAATAATAACTGAAGCGGTATTTGATTGGCCTGGTATGGGACGGCTTTATTTTGAGGCAATAAGTGTGATGGATTTACCAATTATAATCGGTGCAACTTATGTTTTAACTGTTTTATTTTTAATTAGTATTTTTACCGCAGATTTACTTTATGGCTATTTTGATCCTAGAGTGAAAACATTATGAGTGGCATAACATATTCAGAGATAAAGGAAGAGTTTCTGAAAAATAAAATTGGGTTAATAGGCATTGGGATTTTAGCAAGTCTTGTTATATTATCTGTAATAGCAGTGATTACAATTCCCATTGATACGTTCAAACAATGGAATAATCCAAATCACTGGATTTCATATCCAAAAACATCTCTACCAGCATGGACGAACTACCTTACGGCAGAAAAAATTCCTGAACATATTATAATGGAAAATCCAATAACAGTATCTCAAGATGATACGATATCTGTAACGTCTCATCAATTTAATGTAAATTTTGTTTACGATGATTTTCCAAATGATTTTATTTATGAATTTACTACAGAGTATTCTGGTTCTCCACTACTTCAGATATCTATAATTCGTCCTGACCAAAGCAAAATTCTTCTATTATCTACTTCGTTACCATATTCAGAAACAATAAATGTTCATCACGAAAGATTTTTTTCGGCTGATAATATTATCAAAAAAAATGCCCAAATTCAACTAGCAAAAATTAATTCAGAATCGTATGGAATCTTGGGTGAAGAAATAATTTTTGCTGATAATGATGGTCATGTACTAAAAGGAAATTATTTGTTTTTGGTGAATCTCTATGGAGTTGAAGAATATGTAAAAATTTTAGATTCTAAACTGATTCTTGGCGGAAAAACATTTGGAATAATGGGAACAGATGAGTTACGAAGAGATTTGGCAGTTGGTCTTTTGTGGGGAACCCCACTTGCATTGTTTATTGGAATTACTGTAGCGGTGGGTTCAGTAATAATGGGGCTAATTTACGGAGTTTATGCTGGTTTCAAGGGTAAAAAAACTGATGATGCATTAATGAGATTTAATGATGTAATATATGCACTTCCAGCACTTCCTTTTTTGATTATACTTGCGGTCACAATCAGTAATAGTATTTTCTTGATGGTTGGTTTTTTACTGATCTTCAGTTGGGTTGGAATTGCTAAAGTTTCCCGAAGTATGGCTTTACAGATTAAGACGAGACAATATGTTGAGGCATCAAAAGTTATGGGACAAACAAATTCCAAAATAATCTTCAAACATATTATTCCCCAATTATTACCGTACACTTTTGCAAGTATTGCAATTTCTGTACCTGCGGCAATAACTACAGAAGCTGGTTTAAGCTTTTTGGGCTTGGGTGATCCAACCTTCCCAACATGGGGACAGATTTTACACGATGCAAATACCTATGGTGCAGCTGCCAGGGGCTTATGGTGGTGGATAATTCCACCTGGAATAGCAATTGCCATAACAGGTCTTGCATTTGTATTCATTGGAAATGCATTAGACACTATTGTAAATCCCAAGCTAAAAAAATAATTATTTGAATTAAAGTTATAGTGAAAACTTTCTAATGACATCTATGGCGGCATCATTAAGCTTGATTGTATATGCGGCACTGGTTTCATTATTTAATTCTGAAAGTGCATCACCAAATTTTGTCTTTTCCTGACCTCGATCAAAATCTCCCCCTGATTCCTTAATACAAAGTGGGAATTTTTTCATGTTTAGGCCACTTTTTAGTAGATACCCAATGAATGTTTGATATTTTTCAGTATCATTCCAGCCAATTTCCTTTTCTTGACATGTAGCTATCCAAATATCAATTGAGTTTTGATAAATTACATTTTTTCGAATATTATCAAGTGCAAGATTTGACATTAAATCACAGTTTTAAAAATCTGCACGCTT
>CAJWPX010000071.1 GCA_913045065.1 uncultured Fidelibacterota bacterium
TTTTTGCATTTATTAGTGGAGCTAATTCATTTGCCAATGTTGTTTTGCCTGCACCGGGCAATCCCATGATTAAAATAATTTTCATTTTAAATATCCTTCAGCACAAATTATAGGTCCTTCATTTAGTCTTTTTATTAAATCATTTTTCATAAATTCTCTTTTTAAATTTATCAATATTAAGTGCAATATCAAATCAATACCTGGCTTTAGGATTATTGAATAGTTTGGCCATAGTGGTTTTGGCGATAATATTTGATAAAATTATTCAAGAATATGGTCGAAGAATTCAAAAACACCGAGGGCAAAAAAAATAGGGCCGTGCCGATTTCAGCTTAGCTTAAAAGTACGAATTTTCTAGACAGTTATTTCAAAATAAATAAGTATCCCTGAATGAATTTTTCATTGGAAATGGGTCCTCACACTGACCTTGAAACCTTGCCGCCTGTAAAGGATGTTTATATCACTTTGCTACCTGATGGAAATTATAAAGAAAATTCCCATAAAGCTGGAGATCTAGTCAAAAAAGGTTTCAACCCTGTTCCCCATTTTCCAGCAAGATCTATTAGTGACGAAAAAGAGCTAAAAGATTACGTTTCAAGATGTAAAGATGTTGGGGTTAAACAGGCATTGGTCATAGGTGGAAGTAGAGACCCAATTGGAAAATTTGATAGTTCTTTTCAAATCCTGGAGACAGGATATTTTGATGGACTTAAGATAGGAATTGCTGGACATCCAGAGGGGAGTCCTGATATATCCGATTCAAAATTAGAAAAAGCAATGATAGATAAAAAGCCTTACGCTGATTACATAATAACCCAATGGTTATTGGACGCCCAGCCTATTATTGATTTTATTTCTAAGCAAACAGTACCAGTGCATGTTGGAATTACTGGACCCATGAAAATACTAAGCTTAATAAAGTTTGCAAATATTGTCGGGGCAAAAAATTCTATAAACTTTCTTAAATCTAATTTTAGTAAGGCGCTAGATTTATTGAAACCTAAAGACCCTAATGATTTAATTGGAAAAGTTAAATCGCATACTGATTATTTCCACATTTATACATTCGGCGGCTTGAAGGAAACAAACAAGTGGTTGAAGGAGAACAACTATGTCTAATGAGTTTGATTATAATAAAGTAAGACACGTAACTTCAGTTGATCAATCTGATAGAAACGTACCTTATAATTTAAGACAAAGCGGTCCAACAAAAGTTGAAATGCTTATTTCAACAAGGGTAAGAAAGTCACCATACTGGCATTTATCTATGCGAGCAGGATGTTGGAGAGCTACAGTTTATAACCGTATTTATCATCCGAGAGGATATGTAAAACCTGAAGATGGCGGTGCTATGGTTGAGTATGATGCAATTGTAAATCATGTAACTATGTGGAATGTTGCTGTTGAAAGACAAATAAGAGTAAAAGGTCCAGACGCAGAAAAATTTACAGACTATGTAATTACAAGAGATGCAACAAAAATCTCACCAATGAGAGCAAGATACGTTATTTTATGTAATGCTTATGGTGGTGTATTGAACGATCCAATTCTTCTAAGAATTTCAAAAGATGAATTTTGGTTTAGTTTATCTGATAGTGACATTGGTCTTTACTTGCAAGGTGTTAATTGTGATGGAAGATTTAATGTTGAAATCGATGAAATTGATGTAAGTCCAGTTCAAATTCAAGGACCTAAATCAAAAGCTTTAATGAAAGACTTATGTGGAGATCAAGTTGATTTTGATAATATGCCTTTTTATGGTTTGGCCGATGTTAAAGTCGGTGGGAGAAGTTGTATAATATCTCAATCAGGTTTCTCTGGTGAAGCAGGTTATGAAATTTATTTAAGAGAGTCTACTTTATATGCTGAGGATATGTGGAATGCTGTTCTTGATGCAGGAAAAAAACATAATTTAATGGTTATTGCTCCTGCACACCATAGAAGAATTCAAGCTGGAATTCTTTCATGGGGTCAAGATATGGATAATCAACATAACCCTTTTCAATGTAACTTAGGTTACCAAGTTTCACTATCTGGTAAAGGAGAATGGAATAAAAAAGGTGACTACATAGGAAAAAAAGCATTGGAACAAATGAAAGCTGATCTTAAAGCTGGTAAAAAACCATATAAACTTCAATTAGTTGGTTTAGAAATGGGTGGTAAACCAATAGAAGAATATGCGCCTGATTTTTGGCTAATTTCTGGTGAAGGTGGAGGTGAAGCCGTTGGTTTTGTTACTTCTCCTTGGTATCACCCAGAGAAAAAACAAAATATCGCAATGGGATATGTTCCATTTGATGGGACTTTAAATGCCAACGGTTTACCCAAAGGAAATGCAGGAACTAAATATAAAGTTCATCTACCAGAAAAATATTCTGAAACACCTGGTCAACCTGTTGATGCAATTGTGGTGGATATCCCATTTAAAGAATCTTACAACGCAAATACAAGAGAAGTTGTAAATGGATAAAATTCTTTAGGGGGATTTTTTAATTCCCCTAAATAACAAACAATGTTTGCACAATTTTTAGATATCATTTTTAGGTCATTAAAATTAGACAAAAATTTATATAGAGAATCAAAATATTTTGGAGATGCTGCAATTTATTTTGCTGGCTTAATAATGATTCTGGATGGTGTAGCGGGCGCAGTTGCTGCAAACACTATTATAAAAACATCTATAGGAATTTCTGGTCTTACAGCAATATTGACGTGGTTAGTATGGACTATTTTTATTTATGTAATTGGAGTTAAAATTTTTCCAGACAAAGAAATCAAGATATCTTTTAAAAAAGTTTTAATTGCAGTTGGTTATGCGCATGCTCCAGGACTATTAAGATTTTTTGCTGTAACGCCAGATTTAGTTTTATTAATTGTTTTTATTACACAGTTTTGGATTTTTGCTTCTTTAATAATATCTACAAAACAGATTTTAAATTTAAAATCTAATTTTAAAGCTTTTGGAATTATATTTTTATCTTTTTTAATAATTGCTTTTCTATCAATTTCTTTTTTAATGAGTAGAATGAATGCTTTGCCAATAAGCAATATTAGTTAAATTGGAAAAATAGTTTTTGAAATTCTACAAGATTT
>CAJWPX010000072.1 GCA_913045065.1 uncultured Fidelibacterota bacterium
AGAATGACAATCTGCAATATGAGTATAGAGGGTGGAGCCAGAGCAGGCCTAATAGCCCCCGATCAAAAAACTTTTGATTATATAAAGGGCCGTCCTTATGCCCCAAAAGGAAAAGATTGGGATAAAGCAATTAGTTTTTGGAAATCTCTTCCATCTGATCCAGAGGCAAATTATGATAAAGAAATTATTATTAAAGGTAGTGATATTGTTCCACAAGTAACATGGGGCACAAGTCCTCAAGACGTTGTTCCTGTTAATGGCAAAGTACCTGATCCAAAAAATATATATGATATTAAAAGACGTAAATCAGTTGAGAGATCACTTGAGTATATGGGTTTAGAACCCAACCAAAATATGAATGATGTTAAGATAGATAAAGTATTTATTGGTTCATGCACCAATGGAAGAATAGAAGATTTACGTGAAGTCGCTAAAATTGTGGAAGGTCATAAAGTTAGCATATCAGTTGATGCAATGATTGTTCCTGGTTCTGGATTAGTAAAAGAACAAGCTGAAAAAGAAGGGCTAGATAAAATTTTAATTGAGGCAGGTTTTGATTGGAGAGAGCCTGGATGTTCAATGTGTCTTGCTATGAATCCTGATCAACTAATGCCGAAAGAAAGATGTGCGTCCACATCCAATAGAAATTTTGAGGGGAGACAGGGAAGAGAAGGTAGAACACATCTAGTAAGTCCAGCAGTAGCTGCTGCTTCAGCCATAAAAGGTAAAATAAGTTTAGTGGATGATTTGCCAAATGGATAAGTTTATTACATTAAGTGGAATAGCGGCTCCTTTGCCAATGATTAATGTTGATACAGATATGATTATTCCAAAACAGTTTTTAAAAACTATCAAAAGATCAGGTCTTGGAAAAAATCTTTTTTATGAATTAAGATATGATTTACAAGGCAACATAAAAAATGATTTTGTTTTAAACTGGGACCCTTACAAATCTGCTAAAATACTTGTTACAGGAGAAAATTTTGGATGTGGCTCGAGTAGAGAGCACGCCCCTTGGTCTTTGTTGGATTTCGGATTTCGTTCCATTATTGCCCCAAGTTTTGCAGATATTTTTTATAATAATTGTTTCAAAAATGGCATTTTGCCAATTAGGCTAGATCAAAGTGATGTTGATCACTTAATGAAAGAAGCAGAAAACAAAAAAACTTTAACTATAAATTTAGAAGAACAAAGTATTGTTGATGAAAGTGGTAAATCTATTGATTTTGAAATTGAGGAATTTAAAAAAAAGTGTTTAATTGAGGGTCTAGACGATATTGGCCTAACCCTTAAAAAGAGTGAGGCAATTGGTGTTTATGAAGAGAGAATTCAAGAGAAATTTCCTTGGATTGTTTAATTTAAATGTCTAGCAATAAGAAAATTTTGATTTTACCTGGTGATGGAATCGGGAGAGAGGTTATGTCAGAAGTGCTTAATATTATAAACTGGATGACTAAAAATAAATCAGTTTCATTTGATATTTCAGAGCGTTTAGTTGGAGGCATAGCTTACGATAAAGAAGGAGATTCAATAAGTGATACAACAATGCAGGAGGCTCTCGATTCTGATGCTGTTCTATTTGGAGCAGTGGGCGGACCAAAATGGGATAATGTTGAAAGGCATAAAAGACCAGAAGCCGCATTATTAAGATTAAGAAAAGAAATGGATTTATTTGCAAATTTAAGACCGGCTGTAGTATTTGATGCTTTAGCTGATTCATCTTCATTAAAAACTGAATTAATAAAAGGTTTAGATATTCTAATTTTAAGAGAATTAACTAGCGGAGTATATTTTGGAAAGCCTCGAGGCGTTGAAAAGATAAGTGAAAAAGAGGAAAAGGCATTTGATACACAATTGTATACAACTTCTGAAGTTGAAAGAATTGGAAGAGTAGGTTTCGATTTATCAAGGAAAAGATCGAATAGATTAACATCAGTTGAAAAAGCAAATGTGATGGAAACAGGAATGTTTTGGAGAAAAATAATTACTGATTTACATAAACGAGAGTTTAGTGATGTTGAACTTAATCATATGTATGCAGATAACTGTGCAATGCAATTAGTAAGATTTCCTAAACAATTTGATGTAATAGTTACAGATAATCTCTTTGGAGATTTGTTGAGTGATTGTGCAGCTATGTTAACAGGTTCTCTTGGAATGTTGCCTTCAGCTTCTTTAGGATCAATTGATTCTAAAGGTAAAAGATCTGGAATGTATGAACCAGTCCATGGAAGTGCACCAGATATAGCAGGTCAAGATAAAGCAAATCCACTAGCTATGATTTTAAGTTTTGCAATGATGTTAAAATATAGTTTTGATATGAGTGAGGATGCAGTTCTTATTGAACAAGCCGTACAAAATTTACTTTCTAAAGGATTTCGTACTCCAGATATTAAAAAAGACAATCAAAATGCAGTTACTACTAAAGAGATGGGCAAAGCAGTTGTAGAAGAATTAAATATTTTATCTGGAAAATAAATGTCAAATAAATTTAATATTGCAGTTGTTGGAGCAACAGGAAATGTTGGTAGAGAAATTTTACAAATTCTTGAACAGAGAGAATTTCCAATTGACAACATTTACCTTTTAGCCTCTTCAAGATCTAAGGGGAAAAAAATTGAATTTAAAGAGCAGGAAATTGTTGTAGAAGATCTTGCTGACTTTGATTTTTCAAAAGTTCAAATTGGTTTATTTTCTCCCGGTGGTACAGTATCAGCCGAGTATGCTCCTAAGGCAGCGAAAAAAGGTTGTATAGTTATTGATAATACATCACACTTTCGTATGAATGATGATGTTCCTCTTATTGTGCCTGAAGTAAATGCGGATATATTGCAAGATTATTTTGATGATGAGAATAGATCTAATATTATAGCCAACCCTAATTGTTCAACAATTCAAATGGTAGTGGCATTAAAACCTATCCATGATGCAGCTATCATAAACCGCATTGTTGTCTCAACTTATCAGTCAGTATCAGGTGCAGGAAAGGAAAAAATGGATGAATTATGGGAACAAACAAAAAATATTTATGCAAATCAAAATATAGAAAAAAAGAAATTTACTAAGCAAATAGCATTTAATGTAATTCCACA
>CAJWPX010000073.1 GCA_913045065.1 uncultured Fidelibacterota bacterium
AAAAGATCATAAATTTGAATCCCAATTAAATCATGTTTAAAGTTCAAATGTTTTACTTCAGGCCAAAAATTATCATCTACAAAATCCGAAATAAGGAAAATGACGCTTTTTCTATTAGAAATTTTATTAGCAAACTCAAGTGCATTCTTTATAGAAGTTTTATTCTGATCTTGGCTATAATTATAATTAACTAGATCAGTTATCAATCTTAATACATGAGATTTTCCTTTTTTTGGAGGTATATACTTATTTACATCATCGCTAAACAAAATAAGCCCAACTTTATCATTGTTTTTGATAGCAGAAAATCCGAGAACGGAAGCTATCTCAATTCCCAAATCAATCTTTAATGCACTTTTAGAACCAAATACTCCTGAACTACTAACATCGATAAGAAGCAGAACAGTTAATTCACGTTCTTCTTCAAAAATTTTAATATAAGGTTTCCCAGTTCTTGCTGTTACGTTCCAATCAATAAATCTTATATCATCACCAGGTTGATATTCTCTTACTTCAGAAAAAGTCATACCACGACCTTTAAAGTTGGAATGATAATCTCCTCCAAAAAAATCATTAACAAGATTTTTTGTTCTGATTTCAATTTGTCGAACTTTTTTTAGAATGTCTTTAGACATAATGCTATGGTACAGATATTTCTTTAAACAATTGATCGATGACTTCTTCAGATGTGATTTCTTCTGCTTCTGCCTCGTAAGACAATAGGATCCTATGCCTTAGAACATCTTTTCCTATGTATCTTATATCTTCTGGAATTACATACCCTCTCCCATTAATAAATGCATTAGCTTTTGCAGCCAACACTAAATTAATAGATGCTCTGGGAGAAGCACCAAAATTAATTAAGTCTTTAAGGTTTGTAAGTTTATATTTCTCAGGATTTCTTGTAGCAAACACAATATTTAGTATATAGTCAAGAATCTTAGGAGAAATATAGATTTCATTTACAAGTGATTGTGCATCTAAAACTTTTTTACAATTTATTATTGATTTTAGTTTTGTATCTAAATTTGTTTTCGCCACTTTATCCAAAATCTCTTTTTCTTCATTAATTGATGGATAATCAACTAGGACTTTTAACATAAATCTATCAACTTGAGCTTCGGGAAGCGGATATGTACCTTCTTGTTCAATAGGATTTTGAGTAGCTAGCACCAAGAAGGGAAGATTCAACTTAAATGTTTTGTCTCCAATGGTAATCTGTCTTTCTTGCATTGATTCCAACAAAGCACTCTGAACTTTTGAAGGCGCTCTATTGATTTCATCAGCTAAAATAATATTGGAAAAAATTGGTCCTTTTTTTGTCACAAAATCACCTGTATTTTGATTATAAATTAATGTCCCAATTAAATCAGCCGGCAACATATCAGGTGTAAATTGAATTCTTTGAAAATCAGCATTAATTAGATTTGCAATAGTGTTGATTGTAAGAGTCTTTGCAAGACCAGGCACTCCCTCAAGCAAAATATGTCCATTGGAGATAATAGAAATTAAGATTTTATTAATGAGCTCATCTTGGCCAACAATCACCTTACCAATACCCTTTTTAAGATCTAAAACAAATTTTGATTGTTTTTCTATCTTTTTATTTAATAAATCTAACGAAGCTTTATCCATTCTCTTTCTCAAATAAATTATGTTTTAATTCAAACTCACTATCTTTTAATGGAGTTAAAAATCCATTACTCTTTTTAACATTAACCGTTCCTTTCAAATCTAATACATTTTGCCCAGTAATTGTTACCAATAAGTCAGCAATACCATTAAGATTAGTATTCTCCAGCAAGGCAAAATAGATGTTACTTCCATTTACGATTAAATTAAACTTTGGTTCCGAAATATTGCTAAAATCTATAGATCCTCCAACTTGAAGATTAGGTGCATCTTGATATTTTAATTTAACCTTTGGATTAGTAACTGTACCTGTAAGATTAATTGATCCAATATTTTCTTTTATATTCAATTTTACATTAAAATTTCTAATTGGTTCTGGTTTAAGATCTGCAGGAAATTTATTTAAATACATTTTGCTATTTTTAATGATTAATTCTGCATTTTTTATCCCCCAATCTCCTTCATCTGTAACCCAACGTAATTTGTCTTTCTCCTTCCAGCTTTTAGCGCTAAGACAAATAGAAAAATCAACCTCTTCTCCTTCACTTTGTATAGAATCAATTTCATCAAAAAAAGTACTTAGATAGTTAGCTTTAAAATCATCTTCTGCTTTTGCATGCAGATTAAAGGAAGTAAGCAATGGATTGGATTGTCCTGTTTTCTTATTATACATTCTTCCTATAAAAAACTCTCCAGAAAAATTTACTAATGTTAAACTATCACTGACTAAATAGGCACCATCCGGAGAAATCAATGGACAATTTGTTTGTTCTCCAATTTCTATTCGGAAATCAGTATTACTATAAGGTAGTGGAGTATATCCTTCTTGTTTTTCTTTATATGGTATCTCAGAAAAATTTGACATTGATTCGATAAAATCATCAATATATTTTACATCTATACGAACATTCTTGAGTTCTACATCAACATATTTACTAGAAATACATGGGCGAGGATATTTTTTTATATTTTGACCCAATAATACGGTTTTTACGAAGAAAGAGATAAGGTCTGACGCTCTATAACATCCCGTCATTTCAATAGGTGATTTTACATTTACAACAGTTTTGTATTTATCACCATCTTTTACCTTAATAGTCAGATTTTCTGACATAATATAAATAGCAATACTAGAAAGACCCGATTCAGAGACAATGTATTCAGCAGTGATAATAGGGCTTTCATATTGAAAAGTATAATTTTCGATTGAAAAAGAATCAGGAATATCTGTATAACCGTCCTTGAAGATTTCTCTTAACGATGAAAACAACATCACAGAAAGGAATAAAAAGAGTATTACAACTAAGAGAAATAAGTTTCTAAGCAGTTTCATTGCTTTGGAAACTAATAATTAATAGCATAATAAAAAATCTAATCTTCTCCTACAAAGAGTTT
>CAJWPX010000074.1 GCA_913045065.1 uncultured Fidelibacterota bacterium
CACTTGCTGGCAACAAAGCTTCATGATCAGCATGTGGATGTTTGAGAGTAAATGGAAGATGGCCTCTAAAAAAAATTTGATCAATACCAGTAAATATAGTTGCAGGAATCAGGCCCCAATTGAAACTAGGCTTTACATTTCGAGCGGTATACAGTTCTTGATAGGCCCATGATTTCTTAAATTTTATTTCATAATTTGATAGATCATTATTTTCTCTTAAAAAATCATTGATAGTTTCCGCAGCAATAATACCACTTTTCATTGCTGTATGGGATCCCTTGATCTTAGGCATATTAAGCGTTCCGGCATCACAACCTATCAGCAAGGCTCCAGGCATATGCATTTTCGGCAAGCTCTGTATTCCTCCCTCAATCAGAGCTCTTGCGCCATATGCAACTCTTTTACCTTTTTTTAAAATTTTACTGATAGTTGGATGGGTTTTAAAACGTTGGAATTCATCGTATGGAGATAAATAAGGATTTTGATAATCCAGACCCACGACATATCCAATGAAAATTTGGTTATTTTCTGCGTGATAACAGAAACTTCCTCCATAGGTGTTGTTATCAAGTGGCCAACCAACAGTGTGCATCACTAATCCTTCATTGTGTTGGACAGAATCAACATTCCAAATTTCCTTAAAGCCAATACCATACTGTTGGGGTGATTTTTCTTGATCTAAATTAAACTTATTAATTAATTGTTTTCCGAGATGGCCTCTGCAACCTTCCGCAAATACCGTTACTTTTCCATGAAGTTCAATGCCTGGTTCAAAATTTTCTTTCTTATTACCGTCTTTATCAATTCCCATATCGCCTGTTTGAACGCCTTTCACAGAACCATCTTCATGATACAAAATTTCAGAAGCGGGAAAACCAGGGAAAATTTCAATACTTAAAGTTTCCGCTTGTTCTCCCAACCACCTACATAAATTGGCTAAACTAATGATATAATTATTATGATTTTTTTGGACAGATGGGAGTAACCATGTTGGCCAACTAAATGAAGAATTTTGAGATAAAAATAAAAACTTTTCCTTAGATACTTTTGTTTTAACAGGTGCTTTTTTTTCTTTCCAATCAGGTATTAATTCATCTAGTGCTCTTGTTTCAAAAACATTGCCACTTAAAATGTGTGCTCCGACTTCAGCACCTTTTTCTAAAACACAAACTGAGATGTCTTTATTAAGTTGTTTCAGTTTTATAGCAGTACTAAGTCCAGCTGGACCTGCGCCCACTATTACAACGTCATAATCCATCACCTCTCGTTGTATAGAGTTATTCATTCAAATTATGTTTATTATAATTTTTTATTTCTGAATAGTATTTAATTTATCTAGTTCAGCAGATAACTGAGGAAGAGCCTCAAAAAGATCGGCGTGCAAACCATAATCAGCAACATTAAAAATAGGCGCCTCTTCATCTTTGTTGATTGCAACAATAACCTTGCTTTCTTTCATGCCTGCTAAGTGTTGAATTGCTCCTGATATACCAATTGCAATATATAAATCAGGAACAACAACTTTTCCTGTTTGTCCTACTTGATAATCGTTACTTACATATCCTGCATCAACCGCAGCGCGAGACGCTCCAACAGCTGCATTAAGTTTATCAGCAATCTCATTGATCATAGAAAAATTTTCAGCACTTTGTAAGCCACGACCACCCGAAATAACAATTCTTGCTGTTCCAAGTTCTGGTCTTTCAGATGTTGATTCTTCTCTACCTATAAACTCTACTAAAGATTGATCAGCATTAAATGATACTTTTTCAATATTTGCACTGCCACCTTCACTATATGCTGGATCAAAAGATGTTGGACGAATGGTAATTATTTTCTTATTCTCTGTTGATTGCACTGTTGCAAATGCATTTCCAGCATAAATAGGACGAACAAAAGTATCTTCATTTTCAATTCTGATAACATCACTTATTTGTGAAAGATCAAGTAAAGCAGCAACGCGGGGCATTAAATTTTTTCCAAAAGTTGAAGCGGGCGCTAAAATATGAGTATATTTATCCGAAAGACTAACAATTATCGGTGCAATACTTTCTGCTATTATATTTTCATATTGTGGATCATCTATATGAATTACTTTTTTCACCTTTTCAATCAATGCAGCTTTTTTAGCTACTTCTTCACATTGATTACCTATTACAACTAAATGTATATCGTCATTAATTTTACTTGCTGCATTAATTGAATTAAGAGTTGAAGATTTGATTTCCTTATTGGAATTCTCAGCTACTACAAGAATGCTCATTAAATAACTTTCGCTTCATTTTTTAATTTTTGAACTAGTTCAGCAACATCTTTAACCATTATTCCTTTTTCTCTTTTTGGAGGTTCTTCTACTTGTAATTGTTTTATTCTTGGAGTTATATCAACTCCCAAATCTTCCTTTGTTAAATCTTCAATTGGTTTTTTCTTTGCTTTCATAATATTTGGTAATGAAGCATAACGGGGTTCATTTAATCTTAAGTCACAGGTTATAATTGAAGGTAAATTAAGTTTTAACATTTCAAGCCCTTCATCAATCTCTCTAGTAATAGAAATGCTACTATCACCTACTTCTATTTTTGAAATAAAAGTTCCTTGTGACCAACCAAGTAAAGCGGAAAGCATTTGACCTGTTTGATTACAATCATCATCTATTGCTTGTTTTCCCATTAAAACTATGCTTGGATTTTCTTTTTCGACAATTTTCTGTAAAATTTTAGCAACATTAATTGGTTCAATATTAGCTGGAGTACTGACAAAAATCCCCCTGTCGGCACCCATTGCAAGAGCTGTCCTTATTGTTTCTTTAGATTTTTCTTCACCTATTGAAACAATGATAATTTCTTCAGCCTTCCCTGCTTCTTTTATACGCAAAGCTTCTTCTACAGCATTTTCATCAGGTGGATTCATAGACATTTTAACATTCTCAGTTTCAACACCCGAACCATCCGTTTTAATACGAATTTGAACATTATAATCAAT
>CAJWPX010000075.1 GCA_913045065.1 uncultured Fidelibacterota bacterium
CCTAGAGAGAATAAATTTGCATATTGGAAAAGTGTTCCATAATAGTTTGTTCTATTCTTTAGATATCCATAACTCAATACTATATCACTATTGTCTAAATCCATAACAAGATTAGAAGCAAACCTTACTTGGTGATCTCCCATAACATCACTCCATGCAATATTAGCAAGACCAGTAGTGCCAAATAAATTATCAATAGAAGCACTGGTATAAACATAGTCTAATGAGAACTCTATTTTGTACTTTTGTGGATTGTAATTACCAGCAGAACGTAAGGAATCAGCAGATGTTAATTCCTGATCTGGATCTATATGATCTGGATTATTAAATTTCTTATAACTGCGAGCAAAAATATATTTTGAATAATCTTCTTCTTCGGAAATATCTGGTTTATTTCTGACAAAACGCAGATCTTCAAAATCCTCTGACTCATCTTTTGTAGTGTAAAATACTGTAGGAGAAACTTCTTTCTTTTCAATTTCAATTGGATTATTCATCAAAAATAAGTCCCAACCTCTTTCTTTGTATCCAGCAAAAATTATTTTATCTCCATTTCTATCGACATCAATCTGTTGAATACCAGTAATAACATTAGTAATAGGATAAGCTTCATTTGTTATTAAGTCATGTTTAAAAATATTGTAGACTCCATTATAGTCAGCTGTATAAAATAAAGTATTATCTTTTGATGCTACAGGATAAGCTTCATCGTGATCAGTGTCAGTAATTTGTGTAATAGATTCAGTATTGAAATCATACATAAAAATATCCTTTTTGGAGAAATTTATTTCCGAAATATTAGTATTATTCTTATAACTTGATTGATCGGAACTAAAGAACACTTTATCACCATTTAAACTCCATGATGGAGAAAAATCAGAGAAAACATCATTTGTTAGATTTGTAACTTTTTCCGTTTTTAAATCAATAAGATATAAATCACTTGAATCGTCTTTATGGCCAATAAATACAATTTTATTATCTTTTGGATGCCATGCTGTAGTAAACACGCCATCTAATCCAATAGGAATCTTTTTATATTTCCCATTTTTCACATTTACAATGATAATAGAATCTTCTTTTCCACTTTTAGAAGCAAAAGCAATCTGCTTACCATTTGGTGACCAAGATAATCCAGGTTGTAACCATTTTAATTCTTCAAAATCTGGAGAGTTATTGCCACGAATTAATCTTTTTTTCTGTTCACCAGAATCGGCATTTAAAAGAATCAAATCCATATATCCTGATTGATCAGTAAAATAAGCAATGGTATTACCATCCGGTGAAAACGAAGGACTAATATTATAAAAATTCTTTGATTTTGATCTATCGGTACGTTTTTCGGAAAAATCCGTCAATTTTTCTCGTTTGTTGATATCTCCCCAATATTCTTTCTTCAAGTAATCATGCCAATTTTCAGTCAATTTTTCAAAATCAATCCCTAATGCATTTTCAAAACCTTTTTCTGCATTTTGAGTTCTTTTCATTTGCTGAAATACTTCTCCAACTTTTTCTCTTCCATATTTATTTGTTATATACTTCCAAACTGATTGACCCCCTTTGTATGCCAGGATTGAATAATTGAGTTGATCAATTTCAGGTAAATTTTCTTCAATAGCCAAATCTCTTAAAACCATATCAGTATTGGTATCCCAATCTACAGACAGAAACTCTGCTAACCCTTCATTGGCCCACAGAGGAACTTGAAGTAAAACACGTCCACTTAATACTCCCTGGACGTTCCCTCCATATACCATATCATTAATAATCGCATGCACAAGTTCATGGTGTATGACATGTTTAAATTGTGCGTACGATCCTTCGAATGGAATAACAATTCTATTTTTATAAAGCTCAGTCACCCCTCCTATACCTTCAGACATATAGACATTCACAATATTCGTTTGTTGAAAATCATTATGAGAAGTGTAAACAATAATTTTAATAGGTTGTTGACTTCTCCAACGTAAGTGTTTCCCAATTTGATCAAGTGATTCTTCTGCAACTTTTGATGTAAAAATTGCTAAATCATCATTATCGCCATAATAGTAGACATTAAAATTAGGACTCACGATAAAATTCCAATCGAATTCATTGTATTGAACTTTATTTTGACCAAAATATTGCCCAAACAAAGCTTGACTAAATAGTGTTAAGATTAAAATAAAACGCATTGATAATTTTATATAATATTAGACATAATAAATATGAAAAAAGTAAAAATAATTAAATATTGGACCGATTTAATATAAGGATTAAGTTTTTTCATGCAATTACCAATATATTTTTTTGGAGATACACATTTTAAACTCCAAAAATCAAGTCAAGAAGATAAAAAAATTGAAAAATTTTCTCAATTTTTAAGAACAATCTCTGAGGAAAATAATAAAGGCAGTTTGTTTATTATGGGCGATTTATTTGATTATTACTTTGAGTACAAAAATAAAACTCCAGAGTATTACAAAGAAATATTTACATCACTAAAGGATATCCGACAAAAAGGGTTTGATATCTACTTTATTGCTGGCAATCATGACTATTGGATAGGAGATCATCTCAAAAGTCACGTAGAGGATTGTTTTCTTAATGATACTACAGTAGAGGCTAACAATAAGAAATTCTATATTACCCATGGAGATGGCATTCTATCATGGGATAAATCTTATCGTTTATTACGATGTATATTACGTAGCAAACTGTTTATTATATTATTTTCTTTACTTCCAGAAAAGATGGCCATAAAAATTGCAAAAAAAATATCTCATGAAAGAAAAGATTCCCATTATTTAGATCAAGAAAAAATTAACAGAATCCACAATGAATTAGATAGTTTTGCTCAACAAAAAATTAATCAAGGTTTTAAGTATGTGATTATGGGACATTATCATCATTCGTATCAAAAAAAGTTAAATAATGGAGAATTAATTCTTTTAGGTGAATG
>CAJWPX010000076.1 GCA_913045065.1 uncultured Fidelibacterota bacterium
ACACTTGATAAAGCAAATGATACGCTTGATAAATTAAAAAACTAAAGAGGGTTATTATGTTTGAAAAAAATCTTTTAAATGGACAAACAATTGTGATTACCGGAGGAGGAACTGGTTTAGGAAAGAGTATGTCCAGACGTTTTGGAGAATTGGGTGCCAATATTGTAATTAGCGGTAGAAGAAAAGAAAAACTTGAAGAAACCGCTGATGAATTTTCAAAACTTGGTATTAATGTTTTGACCTGTCCTGGTGATGTAAGAAAATTAGAAGATGTAGAATTGATGACATCTCAAGCGATTGATAAATTTGGGAAAATTGATGGATTGTTAAACAATGCAGCTGGGAATTTCATTTCTCCTACTGAAATGTTAAGTCCTAATGCATTTAAAGTGGTGATTGATATTGTTTTGATGGGGACTTGGAATTGTACTAGTACGATTGGTAAAGAAATGATTAAAAACAAAAAAGGAAATGTTCTTAGCATTGTTACAACTTATGCGTGGACAGGTTCCCCGTATGTTGTGCCTTCTGCAGCTGCAAAAGCTGGCGTGTTAGCAATGACACGATCTTTAGCCGTAGAATGGGGGAAATATAATATTCGATTTAACGCTATTGCACCTGGCCCATTTCCAACAAAAGGAGCATGGTCACGTTTAATGCCACCAGGCTTTGAAGATTTTGAAGATGGAATGAAGAATAAAATTCCTATGAAACGATTTGGTGAAAGACATGAACTAGAAAATTTAGCTTCTTATCTAATGAGTGATGGGTCTGCTTACATTAATGGTGAAGTAGTGACTATTGATGGAGGCGAATGGCTTGCAGGCGCTGCTGAATTTAGTGAGATGGACAAAATTCCAGATTCTTTGTGGAAAGCAATGGCTGCAAGACGTAAGAAAAAATAACACTATGTTTAGCTTAGAAAACAAAACCGCTATTATTTCAGGCGGTTCCAAAGGTATCGGAAAAGCAATTGCATTCAAATATGCTGAAGCAGGAGCTAATGTAATAATCTGCAGTAGAAAAAAAGAAAATTTAGATACTGCTGTTCAAGAGGCAAAATCAAATGGATTCGATATTACATCCATAGAATGTAATACAGGAAATGTCGATTCAATACAAAATGTGGTTAATCAAACGATAGATAAATTTGGAACAGTAGATATTTTAGTGAACAATGCAGCTGCCAATCCTTATTATGGCCCAATCCTTAAAGCTGAAGATAGTCATTGGGATAAAATTTTTCAAATCAATGTTAAAGGCTATTTTGAATTTGCTAAAGCATGTAGTGCTTCGATGATTGAAAATAAATCTGGGAAAATTATTAATGTTGCATCTATTGCTGCAAAAACCCCTCTTGAAGGATTGGGAATTTATAATATTAGTAAAGCAGCAGTTGTAATGTTAACCAAAGTGCTTGCCAAAGAAATGGCATATGCAAACATACAGGTAAATACATTAGCCCCCGGTTTAATCAAAACTGATTTTAGTAGAGCATTATGGGAAGATGAAAATATATATTCACAGATTATTAAATCCATTCCACAGGGTAGAATGGGAGAACCTCAGGATATTTCTGGAATGGCACTATATCTTGCTTCTGACGCTTCTGATTTTATTACAGGATCGATGTTTACTATTGATGGCGGGATTACTACTTAAGTATTAGTTATCCAATTATAAAAATCTTTGATATTACTAAAGGTATTTGCTCCAGTATTATTAAGTCGATTGATATCATTATGACCATTGTGAACCAGCGCACAATCAACACCCATATACTGGGATACTCTAAAATCTAATAAACTATCACCAACAATCATTGTTTCAGACTTAGGGATATCAATCCCCATCAACAATTCTTCTCCTTCAACTTCTTTTCCATATCCAGATGGAGTATGTTTTAACCCAGCAATATTTTGTATATACTGATCTAAATTAAAAAATCCTATCTGTTCCACTAATTTATCGTGAAGGGTAGCAGATAAAACACTTTGTGTAATATTACTCTTATTAAATTGAATAATTGTTTCTTTAGCAAAAGGTTGAAGTGCAAGAGTTTTAAATTGTTTTTCAAAACCATCATGAAATTCTATATTGGTATTTTCAAAAGGTTCTTTATCAAAATCAAAACCAATTGATTCATAGAATGTTTTAATAGGGAAAAGAAATTTTTCTTTATAGGCTTGGATCGTAATTGCAGGAATATTACGCTTACTTAAAGATTGGTTAAGAATGGTCACGCATAAAGAAAGATCATTCAATAAAGTTCCGTTCCAATCCCATATTATGTGCTTATATTTCATGAATTTGAAAGTAAATAAAAAAACAGCATTAATAAAGCAAAGACTAAATAAACCATTACCTGCATGGGATAGTCAGAAAAAAATGTCGGTTGTCAAAGTTAATAAATTTATTAGATTGGCTTTTAATCCACCACCAAATGCAAAATTAGCTGCTGTTGCAATTATTTTGTTTCCAATTGATGATGACATAGGATTTTTTTTAACACAACGAACAAGTAATGTAGATCATCATAAAAGCCAAGTGTCATTACCTGGGGGAGCCCAAGATCAGGGAGAATCCCTTTCTGAAACATCACTTCGAGAGAGCAAAGAAGAGATTGGAATTAATAATAATTTAGAATTTATTGGTAATTTAACTCCTCTTTATACCCCTGTTTCTGATTTCTTAATCCACCCCTATGTTTGGTATACTCCTTCAAAACCAAAAACTGTTCTTAACAAAGATGAAGTAAGTGATATTTATACAATCTCTTGTAATGAATTAATGCATCAACAAACTTTAGGGACTATACCAAAGCAATTTAGAGGCATATCCTATGATGCACCATGTTTCCAATTTATTCAATGTAATTGTTGGGGTGCTACAGCAATGATATTATCAGAATT
>CAJWPX010000077.1 GCA_913045065.1 uncultured Fidelibacterota bacterium
GTTGAAATTCCAGTAATTTTATCATGATTAAGAATTGATCTCTGGATTGGTGCAGCTCCTCTATATTTTGGCAATAGAGAAGAGTGCAAATTAATTGCTCCCATCGTTGGAATACTCAATAACAACTTTGGTAATATCTTATAAGCAACTACAATAAATAAATCAGGTTTTAAATCTTTTAATTTTTGAATAAAATCTTTGTTTTCCAAATTCTCAACTTGTATTACATCAATTTTTAATTTATCAGCTAATATTTTCACTGGAGTATCTGAAAAACGTCTTCCCCTACCCATTTTCTTTGAAGGGTTTGTAACAACAGAAACGACATCAAAGGAAGCGTTACATTTTTCAAGTGTAGGATTTGAAAACTCTGTGTTTCCGAAAAAAATTATTTTCATAAAGTTATTTGGTGTTTTCTGCCCTCATAAGTTCAAGAGCTTTACCATGCTTAAGCAAATCAGCAGGAGTAGCATAATCAGTAATTAATTTTCCATCTAGATGATCATTTTCATGTTGAATTATTCTTGCTAATAGACCAGAAAAATTTTTTGAATGTTTGTTTAAATTTCTATCAAGATATTTATACCTAATTGACTCATATCTTTCAACATTAATTCTTATTTCTGGAAGAGATAAACAACCTTCTGAATCAACATCAGAACCAACAGTATTATCAAGTCTTCCATTAATGAATACTAAAGGTGTATCAGATTCTTCATCAGATTCCTCCATATGTGATATATCGACAACAAATACCCTTTTACCAATTCCAATTTGGTTCGATGCTAACCCTATACCATCAAATTCATACATTGTATCAAATAAATCTTGGATTAAAGAATCAATATTTGAAAAATCAGTTATATCAGAAGAAACCTTTCTTAAGACAGGATGACCATATGTCACTACCTTTCTAACTGCCATCTGATTCTTTCTTATTCAAATTATATAATCGACTTATAGCAATAGTATCAATAGTAATTTCACTATTATTTGATACTCTTAAGACTACTTTGTCATTTTTAACTTGAATCACTTTTCCGTGAATCCCTCCAATAGTAATTACTCTATCACCTTTCTTAATATTTGATTGCATTTGCTTCAAATTTTCTTGCTTTTTCATATTAGGTCTTAACATAAAATACCAAATAACAAAAAATATCAGAAAAAAGGGTAATTGAGCTAATAAAGCATCAAAAAATGTCGTCTGTGATTCCTGAATTATTAGTTTATTTATTAACATACAGCAAAGTTAGTTTAGCTATTATCTTTTAACAAGCGCATTGCGAATGGTATTACTAATAAAAAAAATATTACTATTATGATACTATTAGATAAAAACTTTAAATATTGAAAACTTTTAGATTCATATTTGAATTCAATTCTATGTTTACCAGCATCAACCATTACTCCCCTTAAAACCCCATTTACTTGAAAAGTTTCAGATGGTTCATTGTTAATGGTAAGCTTCCATCGTTTTGGATAATGCACTTCACTAACTACTAAAAATGATTTGTTAGACGCTTCTACATCAATCACCATTTCATGAATTCCCCATTCAATATTTAGAATCTCTCCTTTATTGAAGCTCTGCGAATCTAAATCTTTCACAACAGCAACATCTTCTGGACTAAATGCGCTTGAGTTAAGATAGTTGTATAAATTATCGTCTTCCTTAATAGTTCTTTTCACAAACCATGCCCTATTAAGAATATCTTTAATCTTATAAATTTTTAAATCCATATTTCCCATTATAGAACTATAGGCAACTGTATCAACCATTTCAATTTGATCGTGTGATATTTCAAATGGGCTTAACAAATATTTTACATTTAAAGATTTTAGAATGGGAAATGAAAGTAGGTTATTAGAATTATTTAACAAATCATTATAATGTCTGAATTTTGCAGGATGATAACCTCCAACGGATTGAATTCCGTGAAATTTTAGTTTTGGATCTTGAAAAAGAGGTCCTACAGGGTATATTCTATACAAATCAGAATCATTTTTTAAAAAATCAGTTAATTCATCTTCAACAAAAAAAGAATCAAATTTTTCATTAGAGATTAATTGTGATTTTTGCCCTGAATTCTTATCAGGATTGATAATATTAGTATTAATTCTATAAATATCTAAAACAGAAATAGCTAAAAATGTAAGAATAAGATATTTGGCCTTAATATCTTTTAATTTCAATCGTTCTACCATATCTACCAAGCCAAATCCTGCTAATATATAGAGACAGAAGTTGCTTAGAATCAAAATCATGCTTGGAACACGGAATTTGTCAAAGAATGGGAAAAAATTATAGAACAGGTCAAAAATAATACTAAAATACTTTCCAAATGAAAGCAGGATAGATAAAACTAATATTGACCCAAAGAATATTCTTCGACTATCAAGATTTAAAAAAGATAATGCCGCAAATAATAGTACAAAAAATCCAACATAATTTGGATAATCGGTAAATGGCATAAATCCAGAATAATTTTCTCCTCCAAATCCATAATAATAAGGAAAAAGATATGTGATTAACTCTTTAGGATGCATTGACCAATTGGTTGCATAGTCATAACCTAACATTCCACCAGATCTAATTGATTCAGATGTGTATTCTAGTGATGGATAATATATATGCGAGGATAAAAGAAAACCAATTATGCACGCAACAAGAAAGGAAATGATATATTTATAATTTATGATCTTATTTTTGATATAATAACAATCATGGTATAAAAAATAAGCGCCAAATAACATCCAAGAATAATAAGCTATCTGAACATGACCTCTTTGGAGCTGTAAACCAATTAATAGCGCAAGAACGAATGCATTTCTTAAGGATGTATTGCGAGATAAATTGTTGATGGCATAAAGAATCCAAGGGATATAAGCTGC
>CAJWPX010000078.1 GCA_913045065.1 uncultured Fidelibacterota bacterium
CTTCTTCGGCTGGAGCTTCTTCTACAACTTCTTCTTCGGCTGGAGCTTCTTCTACAACTTCTTCTTCGGCTGGAGCTTCTTCTACTGGTTTGTTTAAATCTATAAATATATCTACTGCAACACTTATAGAGCTTATTTCATCAACAGATAACTCTAACTCATCAACAAGAACTTTTTTCTTGGCTGACAAGTAATCTGCTACTGAGACAATATCAACTCCTTCAAGCTTCTTAATTACTGATTTTTTAATACCTTTTAAAGTATCTAAGTTAGTTTTCTGATTTAATAGTACTTCCTCATACTCTTTCTCAGTGTATGCATCAATGGTATATCCAGTTAATTTTGCTGCTAAATTAATATTAACACCACTTCTACCAACTGCGCTTTCAAGCTCTCCTTCGTTGAAAATAGCAACACAATATTTTCTATCATCATCTATGTATAAATCAATTGGTTTTGCTGGAGAAAGTGCTCTTGTAAGAAAGATTTCAGATCTGTCAGTAAAATTAACAATATCAATCTTTTCATTGTTTAATTCTCTAACAATCGCTTGAATACGGCTTCCTCTCATTCCAACACAAGCTCCAACAGCATCAATTCTTTTATCGATAGAATGAACAATAATTTTACTTCTTTCTCCAGGTTTTCTTGCAATCCCTTTGATTTCAATAATTCCATCCTCAATCTCTGGAACTTCCATTTCAAACAGCTTATATAGAAATAAATCGTCTCTTCTTGAAATGATAATATCTGGCCCTTTAGGAGTGACATCAACGGATTTAATAAGAGCTCTAATAGTGTCCCCTCTTCTAAATCTTTCTGAAAATATTTGTTCATTATGTGGCATTCTTAATTCAGTATGCTCAATATTAACAAAGGTATTCTCTCTATGAACCTGATGAACAGTTCCTATAACAACTTCCCCAATTCTTTGAACATAATCTTCGTATATATATTGTTGCTGTACTTCTCTTGTTCTTTTGTTTAAGAATTGTCGAGCATTTGAAATTAATCTTCTACCAAATCTTGCAGGATCAATTACTTCAACAAAAGTATCGCCAAGCTTTAAATCAGATAATTCCGGTTCCAGCTCTAATGCTCTCTCAAGAGTAATATCAAAATGATCATCATCGACATGATCAACAATTGTTTTCTCGATATAAATTTCTATTTCACCCTTATCAAGATTAACAATAACACTGCAATTTTCTGAATCTCCTTTTTCTTTATCAATAATAAATAAAAACAAGTCTTCAATTATTGTTCCTAATTCAGAGCGTTCAATATTTTTCTCTCGAGCAAGTTCAATAAAAATATCAATTAAATCTCTATTTATCATATACCATCCTTATTTTTTATTGTAACAAAAATGGGCCGTAGCCCACTCAAAATATCATCAGAATATATTTATTAAAATTCGTTTAAACAAGGAACTTAGTTAAGCCCTAATGCTGCTCCGTAGGTATGCTCAAATATCTCCTTATAAGCATTATTCTCAAGTTCAATTGCATCTAGGATTTCTAATGCTTTTTCTTTGTTGTTATCATTTATCATGCGCTTCGCTTTAAGAATAGAGATATAATCTCTCTCGGTTTGAGAAATTGTAGCTTTTTGTGCTGAATTAAATAGATTCATTGCCTTCTTAGAATCTTCTTCCATTTGAGCCAACATTATATATGCTTCTGTTTGAAGGTTAGGATAATCCAATTTTTTAACTGATTCTTTTAATAATACAGATGCTTTGTCCATATCATTGTTAACAAATGCAATTTTTCCAAGGTAAAACTTGGCATGATTTGCTGATTTTGTGCCATTATAATCTTCAACAATCATTGATAATTGAAGCTCTGAATTATCAAAATCTCCTCTTTCAAAATAAACCATTGTATTACTTAATGCAGCATCGGCTTCTGGAGAAGTTTGAGGTCTTGATACGTCCCATGCTGACCATGTTACCCAAGTAACCAATAGAAAAAGGAAAACAGGATTTAATACAATCTTCTCGAGCTTACTATAATCTTTTTTCTCTTTATAGCTAACCGAGATTGGTCTACTTATCATCTCTTTCATTTTATCTATTAGTGACATATGTTTATTTCCAATAATTAAATAGTTTATATAGTTTTGGTTTAATTTTAGATGACAATTTACCACTAGAAACAGTTTTCGTAACATCTTTTCTTAGTTCTTTTTGTGTCTTCATATCTAATTGTGCAAAATCTCTACAGTTATCTGAACAACATTTATCATATTTGTTTGCACAATCCTCACACTGAATAAATAAGATATGACATGCATCATTTGCGCAATTCGTATGTGAATCCGCTTTTTGTCTACATTGATGACACTTTCCAATCACATGGTCAGTTACTTTCTCTCCTAGACGATTATCAAATACAAAATTTTTGCCTATAAATTTTGATGGAAGGTTTTCTTTCTTAATGTCATGTGCATATTGGACAATTCCACCATCAAGTTGGTATACTTCTTTAAATCCTTGTTTTAAGAGGTAAGAACTCGCTTTTTCGCATCGAATACCTCCTGTACAGTATAAATGAAGTTTTTTGTCTTTTTTATCAGCTAATAATTTTGCTACTTCAGGAAGTAATTCTTTTGAACGGTCTACATCTGGTGTAATTGCCCCTTCAAACTTTCCTACTTCGCTTTCGTAATAATTACGAATATCTACTACAACAGCATCGTTTTGGTCAATAGACGCGTTAAATTCTTTTGCTGACAAATGTTTTCCCACTTTATTCATGTCATAAGTATCTCTTGGTAGATTATATGCAACAATTTCTTCTTTTACCTTAATGGTAAGTTTTAGGAACGATAATCCTTCTTGAACTGCCTTTTTGAGCTTAATTCCTTTTAGAATAGA
>CAJWPX010000079.1 GCA_913045065.1 uncultured Fidelibacterota bacterium
CGTTGAAAAAACATTACTATCATAAATAGTGGAGCTGTTGCTGAAACAACACAAGCAACTGCCCACATATAATTACCTCCATATTCAACAGTTCCTAAATATGCGTTTATCTTCGGAACCATAGTATAATTTTGTTGATTAAGTAAAAGTGATGTTACCGTAAAATCATTGTAGGCTAACATTAAACTAAAAAGCCCAGCAGTAATGACACCAGGCCACATAACGGGCATAATAATATATCGAAAAGCTTGAAAATATGAACACCCATCTATTAGACCGCTTTCATCAAGTTCTTTTGGCACCGTCTTAAAAAATGAATATAACAACCATAGTGTAAATGGTTGGTTAATTGCTACCAGAACAATAATTGTCGTTGGCAGAATTCCCCAAATGTTTAGTTGAAAAAAAGGAAAAAGATATCCAGAAACAAGCGTAATATGAGGCATTGCCCTAAAAATTAGTGCAGCAATTAAAATCCAAAAAGTATATTTATAAGTGGACCTTGAAAGAGCATATGCTCCTAAAGTTCCTAAAAACAATGAAATTGTAACAACCGATACAGTAATAATCATAGTATTCATTGTTGCTCTCCAAAATTCTCCTTCAATCCAAGAGTCAATATATGCAATGAGAGTAGATGTTGAGCCTGTCTCAATAAATGTATTGAAGCCATTCACTGCATACATCCAATTAGCTCTTGAGAAAAAATCAGCTTTAACTTTGAAAGAACCCCAAAAAGTCCAAATGAAAGGAAAAACAGAAATGACTAACCAAAAAATAATGAAAATACTATTGATAATTATTAATTGCTTAGAATATCTGTTTATTTTAGATTCCATCTTATCTCTCTGTTTTAAATTCTTTCCAAGTTCTAATTAGAACTGGGGTTAACAAAAATCCAACTCCCATAATTGTAAGCATTGAGGTTGCTCCTGCAGATCCAAACAACATAATACTTTCATTTCTTAAATCAGAATATATCAACCATGAAAGTGATTGAGCTACTCCCTCTGCCTTAAAACCAATTATAGGCTCAAAAACTCGAAAATTATCCATTAAACAAATTAACATTATGAAAGTAGCCACAGGATATAAATGAGGTATTACAATGTATCTAACCCTTTGATATCTTGATGCCCCATCTATTATGGCTGCCTCAAGTGGATCATGAGGAACTGTTTGCAATGCTGCATAAAAAACAACAAAAGCAAATGGAGTGTTATGCCATATCCCATAAATAATTAGAGTTATCCATGTTAATTCACTTGAAGATTTTAAAGATAAATTTGGATCTTCAAAAATATTTTGAATGGTTGCTCCTAATATGCCCTTAGCATCTATCATCCAGAATAAAACTAATGAGCCAATTAAGGGCGTAACAATCATTGGTAAAATTGTTCCAAATATAGTTGGACCTTTAATAGATTTAGATATTGTGTTTATACTTAAAGCTACAATAAATCCTAAAACAATTACAGGTGGGGTTACTGCAAAACAAAAAGTTAGTGTAAATAAGAGCGCCTTATAAAACGGTAGATTAAAAACTATATCAAAGAATTCATTATAGGATGAAGAAGCTTTCCAGGCGTCATTAATTTTAGTTAAGGCAAGATGATTTCTATCATTATAAGTTCCAAATCCATTAAATCTTCCAAGTGGGTTTTCTTTTTCTAATTTTCTAGTTTCTTCTAGGTCTACTCTGACCTCTGTTTTACATCCAAATACATCACAATTTTCTACTTCCATTAAAATTTGTTCATTTTCAATATGTAGAGATTGAAAGAAGCTTGATATTATGGGCAATCCAATAAAAAGGATCATTGCCAGACCACTAGGAAAGAAAAACCAAAAGAAAGTTTTGTGAGGCATTAAATATGTATATTAAAAAAAGAGTGGAACATCAATGTTCCACTCTAATTTAAATAAATAAGGCTTATAGAAAACCTTGTTCTTTAGCTTTTGCAATATATGCAGCTTCTACATCATCTAATGCTTTTTGAGCAGATTCATTTCCTTGTAAAAATTCAACTATCTCAGTAGACAATGCACCATGTAACAAGCTCATATGTGGTAAGCTTGGATAAGGAGTAGCGCCTCTGCTTGCAGCATCTACAACAGGAAGAGCGACATCACCAGGTGTATAACCTTTAATTAACCAAATAGTTGCATTTGGATTATTATTAGCCATTTCTGTTGATGTAGCAGCACCTAATAAAGCTCTAAAAGATGCTTCAGCTTCTTCATCCGAAGTATTTGTTGCAATTCCAAATCCATCCCACCAAAGTGTTGTTGCTGGTTTACTTCCACCTGCAACTGAAGGAGAAGGGGCTAGTCTAGTATCAGCTTTAATCATTTGATCACCTTCATCATCTAATATAGATGCTGCACCTGAGTTCCAAATGTGCATTAAAGCTAAGTTTCCTGATTCCCATTCTTCTTTAACAGCATTAGTATCATGTGTTAAGAAATCTGGATTAGCTACTTCAGTAAGTTTTTTAAGCATATTCAAAGTTGCAATACCTTGATCATTATTAACATTTAGTTCAGCTGAGCCAGCTTTAAAAAACTCTCCTCCGTGTCCTAAATACATGTTAACAAATTCTTGACCTAAATTCCAACCTGCTTGAAAAGCAGCTCCATATGGGTTAGCCATTTTACCAGAAGCTTGAATTTTTTTTCCAGCCTCAATAACTTCCTCATATGTCGATGGAACAGCAATACCAAGCTCATTTAAAATACTTTCTCTGTACCAAAGATGTTGAGCATTAGCCATGAAAGCTACAGCATAAATTTTTCCATCAATAGTAATTTTTTGGTTATCATTAATGAGATCACCACCGTATTTTGCAACTAAATCATCTAATG
>CAJWPX010000080.1 GCA_913045065.1 uncultured Fidelibacterota bacterium
ACATCAAAAATATAAATCTTTTCCATAATTAGTTCTCCCCTTCTAGACTTGCAAAATATCTTTTAGCTTCTTTTTTAATATGAGGCGATAAATAAAGCGCAGAAATCATTGTTGGTATAGCCATTAAAGCAAACATAGAATCAACAATATTAACGGCTAAGTCTAAAGAAAGCACAGATCCAATTACAAGTGTAAAAATATAGAACATTCTATAGTATACTTTTGAACCTGCTCCAAATAAATACGATGCGCACTTACAACCATAATACGAATAACCAAACATGGTTGATAAAGCAAAGGTTGCAACTGAAAATACTAGAATAAAGTCTCCGACGATACCCAAATGGTTAGAAAAAGCCTTTTGAGTTAAACTTACTCCTTCAAATTGTGTTCCAGTCCAGTCATTTGAAAGCAAAATGACGAGACCAGTAATTGAACAAACAAGAATTGTATCAATAAATGGACCAAGCATTGCGACTAGACCTGATCTAATAGGTTCATTTGTTTTTGCTGCTCCAATAGCCATGACCTCTGTTCCCATCCCAGCTTCATTTGAAAATGCTGCTCTTCTAAAACCTTGACTAATTACTACAGCTGTACCTACAAACCCTCCAGCAACAGCACTTCCCTTAAAAGCGCTAACAAAAATTAAATTAAAAATTGATGGAATTGCTGCAATGTTTGATAAAACAATAAACAGTCCTGACAAAAGATAAATTAAAACCATAAATGGTACCAATTTGGAAGCTACATCAGCAATACGTTGTAACCCGCCAAAAATCACGACTGAAACTATCATCGCAATTATGATTCCAATAGTAAGATCCATATAAAATGCATCATTTATATTGAGATTATATTTTACAAGCTGATCTGAAAGAATTTGTGTTAATTGATTAACCTGCAATAAAGATAAACATCCAATAAGACCCGCAATACTAAACCAATAGGATAAGAACTTAAATTTCTTTCCCATTCCTTGCTCTATGACATACATAGGGCCACCTTGTAATTCATTTTCGGAATCATACCCTCGAAACATAATCCCTAGAGAACAAGTAAAAAACTTTGTTGCCATACCAACGATGGCACTAATCCACATCCAGAAAAGTGCACCAGGACCTCCAAGAGATATTGCAATTGCGACTCCTGCGATATTCCCTATACCAACTGTACTGGATAGTGCGGTAGACAATGCTTGAAAATGAGTAATTTGGCCTTCATCATCGGGATTATCATATTTACCCCACAATATATCAAAAGCATGTTTAAAATATCTAAATGGAGTTAATTTGGAATATATCAGAAAGAATATTCCACCGCCAATGACTAGATTAGGAACACCAAAATCTCCCCAAATAAAATTTGCAAAGTCTGTAAAAAAATTGTTAATTAAATCCATCATTAAGTAAGTTAAGAATATAATGAAAAAAATTGATTATTATATTTTAAGAGAATTCTCAATAATATTCTTATTTGTATCAGTATTCTTTGTTCTTGTATCGTTTATTGTAGACATTTTTGAAAATCTCAACAGGTTTATAGACAACGAAGTAACAAATGATATTCTTATCGATTATTATGTTGCATCATTCCCAGAAATGATTAGTGTCACTATTCCTGTCACTTGTCTAGTTGCATCGGTATTTACTTACGGCATGATGGTACAAAGAAAAGAATGGTTGGTCTTCAAATCATCAGGGCTTAGCCTGTATAGGCTTGCACTCCCTATACTGTTTGTAGGATTGTTTATGAGTATAGGATCATTTTTCTTTGAAAATAATATTGTCATAAAGAATAATAAGATAAAGAATGAACTTAGAGAAAAATATATTAGTAAAAATCGAAGCAAAGGAGGAGATAAGTCAATTTATGAAAATGTTTATTTCCAAAAAAATCAAGATTATCTAATTGCCATTGAAAAATACAATAAAACTAATCAAACAATAGTAAATCTTAATTTTATTGAACTCAATGATGGAAAAATGATAAGAAGGATAGATTCAAAAAAGAGTATTTGGGAACCAGTAGAAGAGAAATGGAAAGTACGAGATTACTCAATTAGGGAATTCGACAATTCTGGTTCTGAAAGAATGATAGCAACCTCCAAACAAGATTCATTATTAAACTTAAATTTTATCCCTGAAGATATTAATCAGATTGGAAGCTCCTCTGAAGAAGTATCCTACAATCAACTGAAAAATCAAATTGTTACCTTAAAAAGTAATGGTGTAAATACTATAAAATGGGAAGTAGATCTCCATTACAAAATTGCATATTCCTTTATAAGCCTTATTATTATTTTTTGCGGTATCCCTTTATCGGTATTTAGGTCTAATACCACACTAGCATTCGGTGGAGGATTAAGTTTAGCAACAATCTTTGCTTATATAGTCCTGTTGAAGTTTGGACAATCCCTTGGATATGCTGGAGCATTATCCCCCTTCTTAGCTGCATGGTTTTCCAATATAATTTTTATTATCCTTGGAACATGGTTAATGCTTAATGCAAGAAAATAGGGTAATGAATAAATTGAACAATCCTTACGCTACAGCACTTGATGGATTAATATTAAACGATCCTGTATCTGCTTTTTTTGATTTTTGTCGTGAACGAGAAAAAATTCGGCTAGCAAGGAAAAGTGGTGCTCCACCTCCATGGACAGATGATCCTATTTTTCAACAAGGTCGCTTCTTAAATGTCTTTCGAGAAGATGATCGCGGTAGCAAAGCTATTCTATCCTTTGCTAAAGACTTAGGAAAAGATTTACCGATGTTAATTCATGCTTTATTTTTTGCTCGCTGGTGTAATAGACAAGAAACATTAGATGAACTATCTTCAGATATGTTGCTACAACCAGAAA
>CAJWPX010000081.1 GCA_913045065.1 uncultured Fidelibacterota bacterium
AATATTCTAGTATATCTCTTCCAATATTGTCGAATTTTAAAACCAACAAAGAATTATATCCAAGAGGAGAAAGAACCAAATCTTCCAATGTTCTGAAATCTGTGAATATTATCAGATATTCAAAGGAAAACTTCTCTAGTTTATATGAAGAAATTTCAGAATTTCTTTTTAATGAAGAAAATGAATACGAGATAATTCTTAAAAATGGTAAAACAAAAATTTTACTTGGATCAGATGAAATCTTTACAAAACTAGATTATTTGCAAGCTTTTGAAAGCGCTTTGCCTGATGATAAAAACTTTAATATTTATAAATACATAGATCTTAGATATAAAAATCAAATAATAGTTAGAGAAAGAATATGAGCAATCCATTACATGTAGCTTTTGATTTAGGTTCTTTTAGTATCAAGGGTGCTGTGGGAAGAGTAAATCAGAACCAAGAATTAGAGATTTTATCTATTCAAACTATTCAAACTGAAAGCATAGAATGTGGAACTATCGTTGATAAAGAAAGGTTAAGAAAAGATTTGGAATATTTGATAGATAGAATTGAAAAAGAAGCAAAAATTAACATTAAAGATGTTATGGTTTCAATGTCAGGTGAAACTATTAAATCTATTAATTCATTAAGTCGTACCAGCATAAATGATAGTACTGATTCTAAGATAGATGAAGAAATTAAATCAAAACTTTTATCGCAGTGTGCTGATATTCAAGTTTCTACAGGCAGACATATCTTACACAAGATTCCTCAAGGATTTGTTATAGATGATTCACCTCTCGTTCGTAATCCTCTTGGGATGCGTGGAAAAATTGTTGAAGCAAGAGCTCACATAATTCATGTTCAAGAATTCAATTTAGCTCAAATTGATGCATGTTTTACTGGAGATTTAGCAATTGATATTAATCCAGTGTTTGATGGTTTAGCATCCTCTTATGGCAATCTTTCAGAAGACGATAAGAAGCTCGGAGTTGTGTTTGTAGATATTGGTTCTGATAAAACTAATGTTGTAATCTATAAAGACAAATACCTTATTCACTCAAAGGTAATTCCTATAGGATCTAATTTAGTGACAAAAGATTTAGCGACAAGATTTGATACATCAATTCAACATGCAGAAGAAATAAAAAGAAAACATGTATCTGCACTATCAAAACTTGCTGATGTTGAATCAAATTTTGAGCTACCAATAGAAAACGATGATTTAAAAAGAAAATTTAATAAAAAAGAAGTTTCAGAAATCGCAGAATCAAGGTTTAAAGAAATAATTAATAAAGTGAATGAAGCAATTCAAGCTTCAGGGGTAAATATATTAAAATTTGGATCGGGTATTAAAATCACTGGAGGCGGAGCAAACGTAAAAAACCTTGATTTACTATTTAAGGAACAACTAGGAACAAAATGTGAATATTTACTACTAAAGAAGACAGTCTTTAAAGAAAATTTAGAGGACAAACGAGAATATGCAACGCTTATTGGTCTATTATTATGGCCAGTATCGCATGTAGAAGACGATAGTCCTCTTATTGGTATTAAAAAATCATTTACAGAAAACTTTTCAAATATATGGAAAGGTTTCTTTGAATAAAAAAAGGAGAGAGAAATGTTATTTGAATTTGATGATATAAAAGATCAAAAAGCTAGAATTAAGGTACTAGGAGTCGGTGGTGCTGGAGGAAATGCAGTAAATAGAATGATTACATCAGGAATGGAAGGAGTAGATTTCATTGCGATTAATACTGATGTCCAAGATTTAGATACTAATCATGCCGAGACCAAAATCCAGATTGGGAAAGACCTGACCAAAGGTTTAGGAGCAGGTGCAAAACCGGATATTGGTCGTAAAGCAATGCTAAATGATCAAGAACATGTTCAATCGCTTGTTGCTGGATCTGACCTAGTTTTTGTGACTGCTGGTATGGGAGGCGGTACTGGGACAGGTGCTGCGCCTGTTGTCGCAAAAGTATGTAAAGATTTAGGGATTCTTACAGTTGCAATTGTAACCTTACCTTTTAATTTTGAAGCACCTCAAAGAATGTCGAAAGCTCTACAAGGAGTTTCTACATTAAGAAATTTTTGTGATACACTAATCATTATTCCTAATGAAAGACTGCTATCAGTTATTGAGAAAGGGACAACTGCAAAAGATTCATTTAAGATGTCTGACTCGATATTACTGCAAGCAGCGCAAGGAATATCAGATTTAATCAATCAGCGAGGAGAAATTAATTTAGATTTCGCTGATGTTGAGAGTGTAATGCGAGGAATGGGTGATGCAGTAATGGGTTCAGGAATTGCAAGAGGAGAAGAAAGAGCTGTTTTGGCTGCTCAGCAAGCAATATCTAGTCCATTGTTAGATACACAATCAATTAGTGGAGCAAGAGGAGCTATCGTTAATATTACAGCAAATAGAGATATGACTCTGGAAGAAGTTTCAGCTGCTACAAAAATCATCTACGAAGAAGCAGGAAAGGATGTGAACCTATTCTTTGGGTATGTTCTTGATGAAAATATGGGAGATAAATTAAAAGTAACTGTTATTGCTACAGGCTTTAATTCAAAACCAATTGAACAAATGGAAAAATCACAAGATGTATTAAGAGGTAATTATAATAGAAAAAGTGAAGAGATAATGGAGATAGAAGATACTCCATTATTTAGAGAAAGTAACTCTAATAATAGTTCAACTTTTAATAAGAACGAAGAAATTGATTTAGAAAAAGATGAAGATGGACCGACACTTGTGTTCGGAGATGGACATAATCAAACTCATGAAGCAGATCAGAATCAGAAAGAAAATCA
>CAJWPX010000082.1 GCA_913045065.1 uncultured Fidelibacterota bacterium
TGAAGCGATCGCCGTAGCGGGAAAAAGGAAACTTTTGCCAGTTTCGGATGATTTACACCAAAACTTATCGAATCCTGATTTAGAGATTAGATCAGCTAGCGCTTGTTCATTATTAAAAATGCACACTCATGAACATGATGCAAAAACAGTTTTGCAAAATTTATTAAATAGTAAGGATGTACATAATATAAGAGCAGGTCTCCAATTTTTAGATAGGCCTATGGGAATAATGAAGGATGAAGAATTGATTAATTTTCTACACCATAGTTCGCATGAAATTAGAGAAGAATCATTACGAATCGCTGCAAAAAGAGACAACCCGGAATTAATAGATCATATTATTGGAAATTTGGCCTATCCAAAAACTGCTATGCAGGCTCGACTTGCTCTTGGAGGGTTTGAAGAAGACTTAGTACTGCACAACCTAGATAAATTATTATTTAAAGAAGATAGCGAATTTCCAATTCGTATGGGAATTATCCGTTGTTTAAAACAATACAAGGTTGAAGACTCATTAAACATACTGCAAAAAGGTTTAAACGAGAATTACCTGATAATTTTAAGGGAAGTAACTAATTCATTAATTTCTGTTTCTAGAGGATACCCTGCCTCTACGGAGTTTATTAAAGAGATCGAATTGAATTTGGATCATATCGCACAAAGGGTATACCAATTGGTGCTGTTTCTGAATTGTTTACCTGATGATGATAATTGTTTTTTAATTAGAGATCATATTAGTAGTGATATAAAGAAATTAATTCGAATTATGTTGAAGTTGGGTGTTTTGCACGACCCTAAAACCCCCATAGAAACCTACATTCAATATGTAGCTAATCAAGATCCAGAGTTAATGCCTTATGTACTTGAGTTAGTGGATACCACTTTTTCCCAGGCAAATCGCAAATTAACTATGCCATTAATAGATATTGATATTGATGAAGTAATAGCTGGTAAAGAATTTTTTGATGAGTTATTGGTTGAATTTGATGATTTGATTCTCTTTTGGATTCATGGTGCGCATAAATGGAAAACTGCCATCGGACTAAATTACATTATCAAAAGTAATCGCCAGGATTTATTAGAAAAGATTAACTGGGATAAAATCCAGAATACCATATTTATTGATCAATTATTCAGTCGGATTGAAGATAAATCTGGAAAAATTAAGGAAATGATTCCGTCAAAAATGTTCAATTTCAAAAAGGAGACAGATATGTATTCAATACTCGAAAAAACTATCCTGTTAAAATCAGTAGATTTATTTAAGAATATCCCTGGGGATGTACTTACCAGGATTGCTCAAATCTCCGAAGAAACCTTTCACTCGGAAGAAAAACTAATGTTCTCTGAAGGAGATTATGGTGATTCTATGTATATCGTTGTGGATGGAAACGTAAGGATCCATAAGGGAGAACATCATATTGTAACCCTTGGTAAAAGTACGGTATTAGGCGAAATGGCACTCTTGGATCAAGAGCCGCGTTCAGCAGATGCAACGGCAGAAGCGGAAACAACAGTACTAAAAATTGAACAGGATGGTTTCTACGAATTAATGGCCGGAAATTCTGAGATTATGCAACAAATTATCAAAATGCTCTCCGGAAGGCTACGGGATACAAATATAAAGTTACAGGAGGCCCTGGCAAAATAATCAGGTAATTTAAGGCTTTCTGGAATTGTTACGAAATATGCCTAATTATTAAAGTTGAGGTTAAGATATACTGCCATAGACCAAGCAACCAAGTATACCAGCATTTTTGATTAATATATTAGAAATGTCCTTTAAATTTTTCTACTGGATATTTCCGAATATTCTTTTCCATTTTTTTCTTTATTGCATCGGTAATATCGATCTTGTTTCTATTACAGAACGCCAAGGCATATATCAATATATCAGCGATTTCATCAATCGCATTATCCCTCGTTTCATTTGCTTTCATCACATCTTGCGCCTGATCTAGACTGAGCCATTGAAATATTTCCATCAGTTCTGCTGCTTCGATGGAAAGCGACATGGCCAGGTTCTTTGGACTATGAAACTGTTTCCATTCTCTTTCATCCACAAAGGATTCTACAATTAATTTTAATTCATGTATGGTAGTTTTATTATCAGGCATTAACTAAATATACCACCCCTTCTATAACAATATGAGTGTAACAAAAAACCCCGCTACTCGGCGGGGCTTGATGTGTTTTTAATAATTTCATTCCTCCTCATCAGAAGTAATGACGTTCTTTTTTGATTCCATGAAAAACATGACGATTAAGCCAATTAATACAGCCATCATTACAAACAATGGTGGATTGGTGGGTATTGCCTCAACAGCTGCGTGATAAACTGGCATAATTGCTAAAATAACCTGAATTACAATTATAGCAGGTACTATTTCTTTCAGTTGTTGGTCTGACATCCACTTCGGAAGCATCCAAAATAAAATGGCAATACAAAGTAAACCAGCCCCATGGTGTTCTGCCATTGTAGTGACTCCAATTGAGTGCGTCCAGCCATTCATTTCAGAAATCATACTCCCACCAAACAGCATCATCAGGCCCTGTATCAATTGCAAACCTGCAAATATCTTGAAAAGAAGTTTAAGGTTCATACGATTTTCTCCTTATGTTTATTGTTTTATATCCATATCTACCCAGAATCCCACAAAACAAAAACCCCGTTGCTGCGGGGCTCTTGCTTCAATGTTTTGAGTGGAGGATAATTTATCAAAAAATCAACCATGCTTATTTTTTGCTATACACATAAAACAAAATAGCAAATACAACCCATATACCGGATTCTAC
>CAJWPX010000083.1 GCA_913045065.1 uncultured Fidelibacterota bacterium
CCGAAGGTAAGATAAGCAATAAAAGTTGAACGGTTAACTATTGACCAGACTGCAGTCATAGCTGGAATACTACTGACAGCTCCTCCAACAAGAAAAGCCATTGCCCCTCCCGCACTTAGACCCTGATCCAGCAATCCGGACACTATGGCAGGAGCTGCATAGGAGTTAAGATAGGCAAGCACACCGATAAATGCCCCCGTAACAATGGAAAATATTCCCTCTCCTCCCACAACACTGCCGACAAGCTGAGAAGGTATATAAATGATCATTAAGGCTTCAAGGAAATAGGCGAGAGTTAACCATTTAAGCAGAAAAAGACTATTGGAGAAAAATTCAGAGCGAAAGATTTTTATACGTTCATCATCATCCCAAAATTTCCATATTGTTTCTCCCTGAAAAGGATCACTCACACAGCAGCTTTGTTTATTTTCCATTATTTTTAATGGTGAAGAAAACATACCCATTCCTGAAAGAATATAGATTCCAAATCCTCCAAACAAACCCAGTGAAAGAGCAGAAAGAGTTTTAGCGACAGCGTAATCCCAACCAAGTGCACTGGCGGTGATCAATAAAGCCGGGGGATCAATTAAAGGTGAGGATAACCAGAACGCCATGACAGCTGAAAGAGGTACGCCAAGTGCCAGCATGCTGGCAATAAAAGGGATAACCTCGCATGAACAAAATGGTGCAAGACCGCCAACTAAAGCTGCCAAAAAAATAACCTTAACTTCTCTTCCCTGGAAAGACTTTGAAATAATGCGCTCAGCACCTGATGATTTAAGATAGGCAACTAAAAAAACAGCAATTATAATAAAGGGAATTGTTCCCCAAAGAGACGAAAACGCTTTGATGATGACAGGCTGAAGATTGGTTGAATCAACAATCCCGATTAAAAACACAACCCCAATAATTATTAACCAGACAGATTTTACTTTATTAAAATTTGTTTGAAATAAATTAGCTCCTCGCAGAAATGTGTGGTTCATGAAGTTCCTGTTTTTCTCTTAATTTTTTTCTCATTGCTGCAGCATTCCTGCAAAATAAAGCCTGCTAATAATTCTGCCTGATCAAAATTTGCATAAGTAAATACTGACCGTCCATTTTTTTCCTGGTGTATAAGTTCTGACCTTTCTAAAAAACGAATATGATGAGCAAGAGTAGAGGCAGGAATATTAAGTAAGCCCTGTATTTCACCAACCATTAAACCTTTCTTACCTGCTTTCACCAGTTCTAAAAAAACAGCCAGGCGTGGCGTTGAACCAATGGCTCGGAAACCTTTTGCAATTGTATTTATATCTGACATATCTATATAGCTAGTAATATAGTTATATTTATAATATATGAAAATCAAAAACTTTCAAGGAAATAAATTCATCTTTTCTTCGGTGCTTGTAATTCAACTTAAGGTTATGGAGGGTGTCTGACTGTGAAGAATTAGTGGGGGTTACTTAAAATGTATGATGATGGTTGATCTTAGTAAACGACATCATAAAGAGTTTCTGATGTTCCAGAAATCCTAGAAGTCCAAAAGGTTCCATTCAAACTACTGCCAAATAGTTAATTTTTCTAGTATCCAATTACACTAACTAATTATAAGTCAATTAGCGAGTGATTTGATTGATTTTCTGGATGCATCTTTAAGTTTTGATCCCAAACGTTTTACAGTTTCCGAGTGGTTTAATGCATAAAGATGAACACCATCCACTTCTTCACTGAGCAATTCTTCGATCTGTCTTTCAACATGATCAAAACCGATTTGTCGTGAAACTTCTGGATTGTTTACGTTTTTTTTTAAATCTTGGGCTAAATCATTCGGAATGCTTACACCACACATGTCAGACATATATTTTATCGCTTTCCAACTTGCAGGGGGGAGGATCCCGGCAACCAACGGCACTGATATGCCCTCCTTTCTTAGTTGATCTCTCCATTGTAGAAAATAAGTGTTATCCAGAAAAAATTGAGTTACGATAAATTCTGCTCCAGCAGTAATTTTTTCGTGCAAATGTCTTTTGTCATCTTCTTTGTCGAGGTTTTCCACATGACCTTCAGGATAACCTGCTGCACATATTCCAAATTCACTGTGATCTTTGATAACCTCAATTAATTCACTCGCATATTGGAAACCATCCTTTGTCTGAACAAAATGATCGGTTCCTGCTGGAGGGTCTCCACGCAGTGCCATCACGTTTTCGATGCAACTAGTTTTGAGTTTTGTTAAAACCTTTTCAATTTCTTTCACACTGTGTGAAACACAGGTCAGATGTGCCATTGCCGGCACACCCAAGTCATTATTAATATGTGCCGCCAATTCATGGGTATTTTCACGTGAAGAACCACCGGCTCCATAAGTTACGGAAATATAATCAGGAGTACAACTTTTGAATTCACCAAGCATGGCTTTGAGTTTTTCCTCTCCTTTTTTTGTTTTTGGTGGAAAAATTTCAATGGAAAAAACAAAGCTTTTCTTTTTGTATAAATCTATGAGATGCATTTTATGATGCGATGAGTTTAAAGTTATGAATGTTGAGTTTTTATCTTCAATGCTTGAAACCCGATCAAGTTATGTACCATCTTAACATTGGTTGAAAAATACGAAATGAACAAAATTTAGACAATTGTATTTTACACATAGTTGCTCCACTGATTTGTTTTACAAGAATTAGGGATTTTACTTGGTGGGTGTCTGACTGTGAATAATTAGTGGGGTTCAATTTTTTTAAAGTACTATTTTAGTAACTGATGTGATTCCTTCCTTGTTCCGGATTT
>CAJWPX010000084.1 GCA_913045065.1 uncultured Fidelibacterota bacterium
AATGAATATTATTTTTTTCATAGGAATAATTGCAAATAATTTAAAAGGTATTATAGAGAATACAAATAAAAAATAATGCCTTATGCTTTAAACAATTTATCTGCTTCTTTATAATACGTGTCTACAGTAGCTAACCTCACATCTTCATATCCTCTAACTAAATCTGGTAGTTCAGAAAATTTTAATAAATTTTCATATTTTCCATTGGATATTTCATTAATGTTACTGGTGAGTATTGTTTTATAGTGATGAAGAATTTCTCTATCAGTTTTACGTACATCGCTACTAAACCAAGACATAAAATCAAACTTAGTTCCTCTTAGGAATTTCATTCTTTTTAGACCCATATATCCATACTTAAACCATCTAGGTAGAGCAAGCTTGCTTTTCACTCCAGGAATTTTATTCAATAATGGAACATCTTTGAACATTTTTAGAAATGGTGGATGAAGCATATAATAAAATTTTGCTGATTTTCCGAACTCTTGGTTTAATGCAGTATTTAATTCAGCTTTTAAAGATAAACGTGCTACTTCGTATTCATCTTTTATTGCCATCAGTTTGTAAAGATATTTTGCAACATTTTTAGTGAGTAAAGATGAAGAATGTTCTCGTTTCTCAACAGAATGAATTTTTTTAACAAAATTAATATATTCTTCCGCATATTGTACATTTTGATAATCAACAAGTTCAGGAACACGGAATTCTAGAATTCGTTTTAATTCATCATCTGGTTTTTTGATTTTATTAATTAAAGATTGAGAAACATCATCCAATTCTGGCTTTACCTCAATATTACCAGATCTATATAAGCTTAATGATTGCAACCAATTTGGATCAGCAACTATTTTTCTACCCAAATTAAATGCATCTTGATTCTTTTTGACAACAACACCATTGATTCTAATAGCTTCTAAAATGGAATCTGCATTAAGAGAAATATATCCAGATTGGTATGCAGCTCCAATAACAATAAAATTTGCTTGCATATTGCTAGCAAAAAAATGTTCAGATAATTCAGTAGCATTCAAAAGAATATTTTCTTTAGAAAATTCTTTAATAAGATCAATCAAATGAGTGGAATCAGGATATTCTTTTTTTGTAGATCTTACCATATCTCCAGTTGGTATTTCAGATGTAGATATAACAGATATGGAACGTTTTTTATGTAATCTAGATAGATTTACTGGATTTGTCCCTGTTAATAGATCAAATACCAAATATGCATCGGATTCTCCGCTAGATACCCTACTTGAACATTCTTTATCTAAATCAGTTAAGATTTTTAAATGAGATACTACAGATCCTCCTTTTTGACTTAATCCGGTTTGATCTAAAGAAACAACTTTTTTATTTTCCAAGAAGGCAGCAGTAGAAACAATCTGATTAACTGTTACCACTCCAGTACCACCGATTCCTAACATAAAAATATTTGAATTACCATTAGTCAAATTTTTTGGACTTGGCAATCTAGAAGGATCAAAACCTAGATCTGGTAATTGTCTTTTATCATTTTTATCTGAAGGAATAACTTTTACGAATGAAGGACAGTTGCCTTCTAAACATGAATAATCTTTATTACAAGAAGGTTGATCAATTTGTGTTTTTCGTCCAAATTCTGTTTTGACGGGTTGAACGCTTAAACAATTAGATTTAACCCCACAATCGCCACAACCTTCACATACTGCTTCATTAATGAATATTCTTTCTTTTGGTTCAGGTGCTTTACCTCTTTTGCGCAATCTACGTAAGTTTGCAGCACAAGCTTGATCATGGATTAAAACTGTAACTCCTTTAATTGATTTTAATTTTTTCTGTACACTAACAATTTCATCCCTATGAAAAATTTCAGTATCCTTATCCCATCTAGATTGTTTAATCGAATCATAAGCACTAGGATAGTCAGTTGTGACGATAACTTTCTTTACACCTTCAGATTTAAGATACTTTGTCAGTTCAGGTAAATCTAATGCTCCATCTGGTTCCTGTGCTCCTGTCATTGCAACGGCACGGTTGTATAAAATCTTAAATGTAAGATGGGAGTTTGAGGCAACGGCTTGTCTTAGCGCCAATGATCCAGAATGGAAGAAAGTTCCATCTCCAACATTTTGGAACATATGTTCTTTTTCGATAAAAGGTTCCATTCCTACCCATTGTGCACCTTCGCCTCCCATCTGTGTTGTACCAAATGCTTTACCATCATCAACAAACATTGCCATCAAATGGCATCCAATACCTCCAAATGCAGAATCACCTTCAGGCATTTTTATTGTTGAAGTATTATGAGGACATCCTGAACAATAATACATTGAACGGTTCGAAAAAGATTGTGCATACACTCGATTATCTATTTCATCCAGAATAGTGATTCTTGTATTTGGAGTATCAATATTGAATTTTTCAGAATATCTCTTAAAGATAATTCTACTTACAGTGTCTGCTGTTAATTCACCATAGCCAGGAATTAATTCATTATTATTTTCATCACATTTACCTACAATAATTGGCTTATTAGGTTTATTATACATTTCTTCTTTTAAAAGCATTTCAATAAACGAACGTTTCTCTTCAATAACCATTATTTCATTCAATCCCTTAGAAAATTTATCAATAATGGAAGGTTCTAATGGATAAGTTAAACCTAGTTTCAATATTCGAATACCAATCTTATTTAAATAATCGTGTGTCCATCCCAATGAGTCAAAAGCTTCCATTACATCATAATATGTTTTTCCAGAGGTTA
>CAJWPX010000085.1 GCA_913045065.1 uncultured Fidelibacterota bacterium
ATGTAATTGAAGAATCAAAAAACATACTTGCTCTACCAAAAGATTATTTACTAGGCATAATGCCAGGATCTGATACTGGTGCAATAGAGGCTGCTCTATGGTGCTTACTAGGCCAAAGAGGTGTAGATGTTTTAGCATGGGAAAATTTTGGGAAAGATTGGGTAGTAGATGTAGTTGATCAGTTGCAAATCACAAACAGAACTGTTCATGTTGCTGATTATGGAGATTTACCTAATCTATCACACGTCAATTTTGCTAATGATGTAATCTTTACATGGAATGGAACAACTTCGGGTGTAAAAGTACCTGATGGAGATTGGATTCCTTCTGATAGAGAAGGATTAACGATCTGTGATGCTACTTCTGCAATCTTTGCAATGCCTATTGATTATGAGAAATGTGATGTCTTAACGTGGTCATGGCAAAAAGTTTTAGGTGGAGAGGCAGCTCATGGTATGATAGCTTTATCTCCAAGAGCAATTGAAAGATTAACAACATATGTTCCTCAGTGGCCAATTCCTAAAGCTTTCAGATTGGCTGAAAATAAAAAACTAATATCTGATATTTTTGAAGGCAATACTATCAATACCCCCTCAATGATGTGTGTGGAAGATATTCTGGATACGCTTGAATGGGTTAAAGGTTTGGGAGGAATAAAAGAGCTATTTAAACGCTCTGATAAAACCCTCCAATATATATCAGAATGGATTAATAATAATTCCTCTTTTGAGTTTATGAACCAAACTGAGAAAACTCGTTCAAATACGGGTATTACTTTTCTGATAAAAGATGATTGGTTTAAAAATAGTGGAGAAACAAAGCAAAGAGAAATTATGAATGAAATCTTTGAATTATTATATAAAGAAAATGTTGCGTATGACATCAATGGTTATCCAAAAGCACCCCCTTCATTTAGGATATGGGGAGGAGGAACAGTTGAGCCAGAAGACGTTAACGCCCTTCTTCCTTGGATCGATTGGGCTTATGGTGAATCTAAAGCCAATTTGTAGTATTTAGCAATAATTAAAAATAAATCTACACTTTATAGATAATTTTTATTAAGTGATTGGAAATTGATTTAGAAGAATATTTAAATGACAAAAAAAATTGCACTTTCAAAAACAATACATCTGCTTGGTGAGATACTTGGAAATATTATCAAGGAACAAGAAGGTTTATCAGTATTTAACAAGATAGAAAAAATACGAGCTTTGTCAAAATTTAGCAGAGGTAATAGAAGCAAAAATATTATTTATCTTTCATTTACTAAACTTAAAAGAGAAATATCAAAACTAAATGCAAAAGATACTCTTATTATAGCAAGATCTTTCAGTAAATTTTTAGATTTTTCTAATATAGCAGAATCACTTTTTAGTATTCATAATATTCATGATCACAATATTCGAAAAACTCAAGAAACTAATGAAATTGTTATCCTAGAAGAAGCGATTTTAGATGTTTTTAAGAATAAGTCGCTATCACTAAATAAATTCTATGAAACTGCTAAAAATCTTAAAATAGAAATTGTACTTACAGCACATCCAACGGAAGTAAAAAGAAGAACACTAATTCAAAAATATGCAAAAGTTAATCATATATTGCATAGTTTTAATAATTTGAGAATCTTTACAAAACAAAACATTAATCTTGAAAAAAATCTATTACAAAATAGCCTTCATGAAGAGATTACCTCTGTATGGAAAACTGATGAAATTAAAAGATCACGTCCTACTCCCGTTGAAGAGGCTAAATGGGGACTTGCAGTAATAGAAGATACTTTGTGGAATGCAATTCCAAAAATTTGTTCAAGATTTAATAATGCAGTAAAAAATTATACTAACAAGGATTTACCGATAAATTTTTCACCTATAGTATTTGGATCATGGATGGGCGGAGATCGTGATGGCAATCCAAACGTAACTGCCAAAACGACAAAAGAAGTAATACTGTTGTCCAGATGGGAAGCGGCAAGTTTGTATGAAAAAGAGTTTACAAAATTAATCCAGAGCCTTTCTTTGCATGACTGTTCAAAAAAAATAAAAAAAATAGTAGGCAAGACTTGGGAACCCTACCGTGTTTTTTTAAGACCTATACGCAATAAATTGAGCCAAACTCAAAAAGAAATTGAATCTTGCCTTAAAGAAAACAGAGAGCCAAAGAAGGCCTTATTGGTTCAATCTATTAATGAAATTATACAACCTCTGAATGATGTACATAATTCTTTAATTTCTGTTAAGTGTGGAGTAATTGCTAATGGAATTGTCTTAGATCTAATTCGTCGTGCTTATGCGTTTGGATTGAATTTAGCTAAATTAGACATTCGCCAGGAATCAGGCAGACATAATAAATTAATAACTTCTGTGTGCAAGAAATTGGGACTAGCGGACTATTCTAAACTTTCAGAAGTAGATAAAATTAAATTTTTGAGTAAAGAATATAAGTCTAAGCGTCCACTCATACCTCAAAATATTACTCTAGATGGTGATGATAGGGAAACTTGGATGACCTTTAAAATGATATCTGAGTCACCAAGAGAATGTCTCGGAGCATATGTTATTTCCATGGCATCAAATGTTTCGGATATTTTAGCCGTAATGCTTTTGCAAAAAGAGGCGGGAGTTAAGTCATGTTTACGCATAGTCCCCTTATTTGAAACCTTATATGATCTTCAAAATTCTCATATAGTAATGGAAAATTTGTTTAAACATTCTTGGTACGTAAATTATTTCAAAAAAAATC
>CAJWPX010000086.1 GCA_913045065.1 uncultured Fidelibacterota bacterium
ACAGTATCAATAAATACAATGTATGGTTCTCCAGTTTCTATTCTGGCAGTTAATAGTCTTATCCATAAATTTCTTGCTGAAACAGTTGACTGAACTGAATGATCTTTTGGACTTTTTAATGCCCATTGTTCATCTAATTCAACGGCTCTCATAAATGCATCGGATACTAAGACACCATGATGAAGATTTAACGATCTTCTATTTGGATCTCCGCCTGTTGGTCTTCTCATTTCAATAAACTCTTCTATCTCAGGATGATCTATTGGAAGATAACAAGCAGCCGAACCTCTTCTCAAGGAACCTTGGCTTATTGCCATTGTTAACGAATCCATAACTTTAATGAAAGGAATAATTCCTGAAGTTTTTCCTACTCTTCCAATTTTTTCTCCTATTGATCTTAAATTTCCCCAATAACTTCCTATTCCGCCACCTTTCGCAGCTAGCCAAACATTCTCGTTCCATAAATCTAAAATACCGTCCAAGCTATCAGATGCTTCATTTAAAAAACATGAAATTGGTAAACCCCTTTTAGTTCCACCATTTGATAGAACGGGTGTTGCGGGCATAAACCAAAGACTGCTAATATAGTTATACAATCTCTGTGCATGTAAATTATCATCTGCATAATGACTTGCTACTCTTGCAAACAAATCTTGAAAAGATTCATTTGCTCCAAGATATCTATCACTTAGCGTTGCTTTTCCAAATACGGTTAGATTTGTATCTTTAGATCTATCAATTTTGATGGTTATGCCTTTTGAATTTTGAAATAACTCGGTATCATCATTTAATGAAAATAAATCTGCTCGTTTCTCTTTAAAGTATTGTGTTGATTTGGGTGAAAAATCAGAGACAGCCTTCCTTATAGCTTGAGACAAAATTTTGTTCATTTAACTCCCTTTTTCTAAAAGACTTAATATGTAAAACAACTAGATGTTGTATGCAGTTTTACTTAATATACTATATAATCAATAAATCAATAGAAAATTGATAGAACTTAACAGAAATTTTTTCAATAAAAATTTTAAAAAAATGTACATATATTTACATGAATAATTCTACAATAATCGACCCATTCGGATTTAGAGAATATGACGCTCGATGGTTGTATCCAAAACACATAAATTTACAGGGAATTGAAAATTTAGGAAGAGGATTGGGAACTCAAATTATCAATCACACAAAAAAAAATAATCCAAGAATTGTAGTTGGACATGACTACAGATCTTATAGTGAAGAAATAAAATCGGCTTTGAAAAAAGGATTAATTTCTACAGGTTGTCTTATTGATGACGTGGGTTTGTCTTTATCACCAATGGTATATTTTGCACAATTTAATTTAAACACAGATGCGGTTGCTATGGTAACGGCTAGTCATAATGAGAATGGTTGGACCGGAGTAAAGATGGGTATTAAAAAAGGATTAACACACGGACCTGAAGAAATGAAAGAATTAAAAGAAATTACTCTGAATGAAAAATTTATAAAAGGTGAAGGTAGCGAAAAACAAATCAATAATTTTCAAAAAATTTATAAGGATAGTTTGATAAAAAATAATAAAATTAGTAAAAAAATTAAAGCAATAGTAGCTTGCGGCAACGGTACAGCAGGAATATTCGCTCCTGATATTTTAAGAGGAATTGGTTGTGAAGTAATAGAAGTTGATTGCAACTTAGATTATACTTTTCCAAAATACAACCCAAATCCAGAAGATTTAAAAATGTTACATGCAATCAGTAAGTCGGTAAAAGACAATGGCGCAGATATTGGTTTTGGTTTTGACGGTGATGGAGATCGTGTTGGCGTGATTGATAATAATGGAAATGAAATTTTTTCAGACAAAATTGGTTTATTAATTGCAAGAAACCTATCTTCAAAACACAAAGGATCCATATTTGTGGTTGATGTTAAATCAACTGGCTTATACTCAAAAGATAAAGTTCTTTTAAAAAATAATTGCAAAACGATATATTGGAAAACTGGACATTCACACATTAAAAGAAAAGTGAATACAGAAAAAGCTTTAGCTGGATTTGAAAAAAGTGGACATTTCTTTTTTAATCAACCGTTGGGATATGGTTACGATGATGGTATTAACTCTGCAATTCAGGTTTGTCATTTATTAGATAAACAAAATAAAAAAATGAGTGAAATTATAGATGAACTACCAAATACTTTCCAAACACCCACCATGTCACCTTTTTGTAAAGATAGTGAAAAGTATAATGTTGTCGAAGAATTAGTTAATCAAATTGAAGATATAAAAAATAGTAAAACAAAAATAGATGATCAAGAAATTGCTGAAGTGTTAACAGTTAATGGTGTAAGATTTTCTTTTGAAGATGGATCATGGGGTTTAATAAGAGCATCATCAAACAAGCCTTCTTTAGTTGTGGTAACTGAAAGCCCAACATCAGATGACAGAAAGAAGAAAATCTTTGATTTTATTGATGATTTGCTTCAAAAAACTGGAAAAATTGGTGAATATGATCAAAAAATTTAATTTAAAATTCAATTATTACGAGTTAAATTTTTTTTAAAGAATCGGTTATATATAGTTTAAGAGGTGGTTGAGGGAGACTGAGGCCACCTCTGCAACATCATTAGAATTGAAGATAATCATATACAAATTTAGTTGCTACAATTAATAAAAATGTTCCAAACATTTTGCTAATCT
>CAJWPX010000087.1 GCA_913045065.1 uncultured Fidelibacterota bacterium
ATCTTTGCTAATTCTAGCCTTAATTTTCCTTTAATTGAGTTAAAATTTTCATCTAAAAGCAGTTGTTCTATTCTTCTCTTAGCTTCATCAAGATCTCCTAGCAAACGATAGGTTTGAATAATCTTTAGATTTGATTCTCGAATCCTTGAAACCGATATTGTATTGATAAGAACATTTTTATAGTTATCAGATGCTTGTTGATATAATTCATTCCCATAGGATAATTCTGCTATCTGAAAATAGATTTGTTCTCTAGTTAAACGACTGCTAGCAGTCTTTGCCCCACGATCTAAAAATTGAAAAGCAGAATCTGGTCGATCAATTTCAAGATAAATTTCACCTAACGTTAAATATATACGAGATTCTAGATCCACTAATTCAGTTCTATCCAGCAAATCTTTCAAATCATTAATAGCTGGTTGAGGTCTCAAGTCTTTCCATTTACATAATGCTAACCAATATTTTGTTTCATTTTGAAAAAAAGATTCTTCAGAATCTTTTAACTGATTAAACGCTTCTTTTGCGCTATCATATTCCCTCTTAAAAAAATGAGATCTCCCCTTTAATAGTAACGCATCTTGTACATACTTACTATCACCGTACTCTGTGAGTACTTTCTCGGATTTTTCAATTGCACTTTGGTATTCTTGAATCGCTTTTGATGGTAATTTATTTCCAAAATTTTCCATCCGTATTTTTTCTGCCATCTGATAGTGTTCTTGCGCATTATAAAAAGTATTGAAATAGGCACAGGCCTGGAGAAAAACCAAAAGACATAAGGATTTAATTATTTTTGAATTAAATTCAGATATCATAGACAGAAGTTACAATGAAGCTTGAAAAATTACAGACAATAATTTCGAAAAAAATATCAGAAACTATCTCCGTAGATTTTATCAAGATATTTGATTACACCGCGCAACATGAGAATCATGCAACCTTTGAAGGGAATTTTCACTTAAGCATGACGTTAGTGAGCCCTGATTTTGAAGGAATGAGTCTTATTGAACGCCATCAACTTGTATATAAAGTTGTTGATGAATATATGCACAATGAAATTCATGCATTAACCATGAAAACTCATACCCCTGAAGAATATAAAAAAATTACTGAGCGTAATTAGGTATAGGAGGAATTCCTAAATTAATCTCTAATAAATCGCTTTCAATGGTTCCAATAGGGGTTTCTACAATACGACCTATTTCTTCGTTGTTTCTAGTCACAATCACGGTTGGAACATAACGAATATCTTTTCCTACATGTTCATCACCAGGACTAATTTTATCTCTATCTACACATACATATTGTACATTTTCTGGTGCAACATCTAATGTTTGGAATATTTTAGCAATTCTTGGCACTTCTCGTCTACTATCAGCACACCAAGTGCCAAGAAATACTTCATATGTATATCCATTCGGATCATCAATAGCACTAATTAATTGAAAGTCTACATCATATCCTTGAAAACCAGATGCATACCATTCTTCAAATGGATCTTGTTTTAAATCATCTAAAACAATACTTCCTACTATCATTGGCTGTCCTGTATTAGGATCTTTTACCATCCCATCAGAAAGATTATCAGAACAAGAAACTGATAAAAATAATACAGCTCCTAGAATAATAAGCTCGATAATCCTTTTTATGATAGTATAGGACTGTTTCATTTTGTGTAATATTTATAAATCAGATAGGTTCCTAGAACGGTGGAACATAAAGAAATAATAGAACCTTCAATCCCAAATGCTCCTCCTGAAATAATATCAGAAACCTCTCCTGAATTTTCATGTGCAATTGCTTTCCAAGAATCTACTCCCATTCCGCTGATTTCAAATCCAAATAACCCTTGGAAGAAATTCCATCCAAAGTGAAAGAAGGTTGGAAACCATAGATTTTTTGTAAAGGTATAGCTAATCCCTAGAATAAATCCTGCGGCAAACAATTCTGTCATTGGAACAAAGGTGCTCCATACATTAGGATTTCCGGCATGCATTAAAGCAAACACCACAGAAGAAACGCCTAGTGCCCACCATCGATTCATTGAATCCATTAAATTGTTTAATACATAACCACGAAATACAATTTCTTCATCAAATGCAGCAACAAACAACATTAAGCTCACCATCATTACTCCTGGTTTTAATCCTACTGCTCCTGTTACTGTAATAGCTCCAAAACACCATAGAATGAGGAAAATACCACCTATAAACAATAAAGCAGCTCCTAATCCAGCTAACATCTCTTGTCCGCGATCTTTGATGGATAATCCAATGTTAGATAGTGGTTCTTTGTTAAATACAGCCATCATAAACCAAATGGCTAGAAAACTAGCAAGTATTTGTAATACAGACATACCAAGCATTATCGGTGATGCGAAGTCCATGCTTTCCATTCCTGCGGCATATCCTTCTACGGATGCCGGGTCTTGCATGTCCACACCGGCTAGCACCATCATCAATACACTTCCCCCTCCGACTACTACCATCATTGTTAAAAACCAAATCGGCATAAAAATTAATGCTCTAAGCCATCCTTTTTTTACTGTTGGTTCTGACATAATTATATTCCTTTCTTTAATTACAGTTTAAATGTTGCGGAGAGAGAGGGATTCGAACCCTCGATACAGTTGCCCGTATAACACCTTAG
>CAJWPX010000088.1 GCA_913045065.1 uncultured Fidelibacterota bacterium
TAATGGTCTGTAATTTAGAGAAACTTAGGATTTAGACTTAATATTGATTAAAACCTCGCCTATTAGCGGGGTTTTTTGTTTTTAGGATGATGGGTAGATTCAATAATGAAAAAACTGTACCAACGATTCATGGAACTCAATATCAAATCCGCGAGAGAAAAGGCGGAGAGAAGAGGGTTGAATTTCAATGAAAAAATTTTTATTAAAAAACAAGAAGCAGTATTACCGATATTGTTTTTTTATGGTATAGTAATTCTACTAGGGTTTATACTTCCCGATGTAGTCACTATAGTGCCTTCCTGGATATTTTTTACTATATTATTTGGTCTTATCATAAGAGGATTAAATCATTACTTTGGTTGGATACGAATCGAGAAATAAAGAAAATATCAGATGCCATTGAGACCATATTTTTCAAGGATTCTATTTAGACATTAAGCCTCGTCCATTGGAGGGGTTTTTTGTTTGTGGGAGCAGTCGTAGATTTAGTTAATGTCTGATAATAAAACTACCATAGATGAATTAAAGTTAATTGTAGAATCCTTTGTGGATGAAAGAGATTGGAAGCAGTTTCATAGTCCAAAGAACTTGGCCATGTCACTAGCGGTTGAAGTGGCGGAACTGATGGAATTATTTCAATGGCTCAGTCTGGATCAGGCGCGAGAGGTAATGAAAGCAGGTGACATCAGGGAAAATGCTATTGATGAAATCGCTGATATAGTGATATATACTTTAGCATTCTGTAACAGAAACAACATTGATATTGCAGATGCAATAAAGAAAAAAATGGAGAAGAATACTCGGAAATATCCAGTAGAAAAATTTAAAGGACATTTCTAATATATTAATCAAAAATGCTGGTATACTTGGTTGCTTGGTCTATGGCAGTATATCTTAACCTCAACTTTAATAATTAGGCATATTTCGTAACAATTCCAGAAAGCCTTAAATTACCTGATTATTTTGCCAGGGCCTCCTGTAACTTTATATTTGTATCCCGTAGCCTTCCGGAAAGCATTTTGATAATTTGTTGCATAATCTCAGAATTTCCGGCCATTAATTCATAAAAACCATCCTGTTCAATTTTTAGAACTGTTGTTTCCGCTTCTGCAGTTGCATCCGCTGAACGTGGCTCTTGATCCAAAAGCGCCATTTCTCCCAGTACAGTACTTTTGCCAAGGGTTACAATATGATGTTCTCCCTTATGGATCCTTACGTTTCCTTCCACGACGATATACATAGAATCACCATAGTCTCCTTCAGAAAACATTAGATTTTCTTCAGAATGATAGGTTTCTTTAGAGATTTGAGCGATCCTGGTAAGTACATCCCCAGGGATATTCTTAAATAAATCAACTGATTTTAATAGGATAGTTTTTTCTAGTATTGAATACATATCTGTCTCCTTTTTCAAATTGAACATTTTTAAGGGAATTATTTCCTTAATTTTTCCAGATCGGTCTTCAATCCGGCTGAATAATTGATCAATAAAAATGGTATTCTGGATTTTATCCCAGTCAATTATTTTTAGTAAGTCTTGGCGATTACTTTTGATAATATAATTTAATGCAATAGCAGTTTTCCATTTATGTACCCCATGAATCCAAAAGAGAATCAAATCATCAAATTCAACAAGTAACTCATCAAACAAATCTTCTCCAACCTTTACCTCATCAACATCAACATCGATCAGCGGCATAGTTAATTTGCGGTTTCCGGGGGAAAATGTGGTATCCACTAATTCTAACACATAAGGCATTAATTCCGAATCTTGGTTGGCTACATATTGAATATAGGTTTCAATAGGCGTCTTTGGATCATGCAAAACGCCCAACTTCAACATAATTTGAATAAATTTCTTTATATCGCTTTCTATATGATCTTTGATTAAAAAACAATTCTCGTCATCAGGCAAACGATCCAAAAATAATACCAGTTGGTATACTCTTTGAGCTATGGAATCCAAGTTCATTTCAATTTCTTTTATAAACTCATCAGATGGATTGTATCCCCTGGCCACTGACAATAATGAATTGACTACTTCTGATAAGATATTCAGGTAAGTTTCGTTTAAACCTTTTTGTAATATATTTGATGAATTTTCCACCTTATAGTGTTTTAAGCAGCGGACAATCCCCATTTGAAGTGGAAATTCACTATCCTTATTAAATAAATACTTAGAAAGGGTACTTAAAACCAATTCTTCCTCAAAGCTAGATAGAGCATGTCGAGCTTGCATAGCAGATTTTGGATAGGCCAAATTTCCGATTATATGATCTATTAAAGCTGGATTTTCCCTTGCCGTAGCAATTCGTAGAGATTCTTCTCTAATTTCATGCGAACTATGTTGTAGAAAATCAATCAATTTTTCATCTTTCATTATTCCCATAGGCTTATCTAAAAACTGGAGACCTGCTCTTATATTATGTACATCCTTACTATTCAATAATTTTTGCAAAACTATTTTTGCCTCATGTTCATGACTGTGCATTTTTAATAATGAACAAGCACTAGCTGATCTAATCTCTAAATCAGCACTCGATAAGTTCTGGTATAAATCATCCGAAACTGGCAAAAGTTTCCTTTTTCCCGCTACGGCGATCGCTTCA
>CAJWPX010000089.1 GCA_913045065.1 uncultured Fidelibacterota bacterium
TGAGGCTTGAAAAAAATTGGGGTGCCTGGACATTAGATTTCAGACCTGATTTTACAGCCAAAGAATCCGGTCTGGATGTTTTCATCGATTGGAATAAGGAATTTATTGGAAAAGAGAGCGCAAAAAAAGATAATAGTAGTTTAAAACTTACACCTTTGATCGTTGAAACAGATGACATTGACGTTTGTAACAATGAGGCAGTAATGAAAGATGGAAAAAGTATTGGTTATGTTACCTCAGGGGGATTTGCTCATTATGTAAATAAAAGTATTGCTTTTTCCTATTTAGATAAAAATATTTTAAATTCTGATAAAAAAATTCAAGTAGAGATAAACGGCAATTTTTTTAATTGCTTAATAATTAAAGAACCACTTTATGATCCAAGTGGAAAAAAAATGAGAAATTAAACAATGTCTGAAATTTTTAAAATAATTGAAAAAACAAAGTTAGATGTTGTTAACAATCCTATTGAACAATCTCACGGGTTACCTAATGAATGTTATACAAGTGAGGCATATACAAAAATCGAAAGAAAGAAACTTTTTGAAGAAAAATGGTCTGTTATTGGAGTAGCCAGTTCTGTTCCTGATCCAGGAGATGCTAGACCTTTTGATTTATTAGGTATTCCATTATTAATTTTAAGAGACAAAAATAAAAAAATAAAAGTTTTTCACAACGTTTGTAGCCATAGAGGATACAAAATATTAAATAAACCTGAAAAAATAGCAAATGTTATAAGATGTCCTTATCATTCTTGGGCATATGATATGGAAGGAAAGTTGATTGCAACACCACATATTGGAGGAGCGAATAAACATGAGACAAAAGATTTTGACAAATCATGTAGTGGCCTTAAGGAAGTACGATCTTATGTATGGTTGGATTTAATTTTTGTTAATATTTCAAATAATACAGAATCATTTGAAGAATATATTAAACCTTTAAGTGATCGTTGGTCAAAATTTTGGACAAAAGAAGATCAAAGATTGATCAAACATCCAAAGGATCATGGTTATTTTCAACTAAAAGCAAAATGTAATTGGAAATTTGCTATTGAAAATTATTGTGAAAGCTATCATCTACCATGGGTTCATCCAGGATTAAATTCTTATTCAAAACTAGAAGATCATTATCATATTGAAAGTGATCCAAATAGATTTGCAGGCCAAGGTACTACGGTTTACGATCCTAGATTAAAAGGATCAAAAAAATTTCCTTGTTTTCCTAATTGGCCAAAAGATAAAGAAAAATTTGCAGAATACGTTGCTCTTTTTCCCAATGTAATGCTGGGAATTCATAGAGATCATTATTACGCTTATTGGTTAGAACCCATCAACCATGCTTACACATTGGAGCATATGGAAGTTTATTACGTTGGTAATGAAGCCGCTTATTCAGATGAATACGGAGATCTTAGAAAAGAAAATTGTAAACTTTGGCTTGGTGTTCAATCTGAAGATGTGAATATTATTGAAGGAATGCAAGCTGGAAGAAACTCTCCTTCTTATAATGGTGGAAATTTTTCACCTGTAATGGATACTCCAACACACAATTTTCATAAATGGGTTGCAACAAACTTAACACAGCTGTTGAATAGATAAAATAGAATGAAATTTGATAGAAAAATAATCCCTAATAATAATTATAAACCTAATTTCATTACAAAAAAAAGATTACACGAAGATGAAATCAATTTCGAAGAATTAAGATCTTACAGATTAAATAGGGTAAAAAAAGAATTAGAAAAAAAAAACATTGAGGCCTGTTTATTATTTGATCCAATAAATGTTCGCTATGCTTTGGATACTACAAATATGAGCATATACAACATGCACAATCTTACTCGTTATTGTTTTATTCCTTTAAACGGGCCAGTTATACTATATGAGTATTTTAATTGTGAAGGTTTATCTAGCCATTTAGATTTAATAGATGAAGTAAGGCCAGCAATTACTTGGGATTATTTTAGCAATGGTGATCAAGCGAGTGTTCAATTAGATAAATGGATTAAAGAAATTAATGATCTCAATAATTCTTATTTTAAAAATAGTAAAAAACTTGCAATAGATGTAATTAATGGTCCTGCTGTAATGGCATTGAACAAAGCAGGATTAGAAATAGTTGATGCTAAATCAATTTTAGAACAAGCAAGGTCAATTAAGTCTACAGAAGAATTGAAATGTATGAAAGCTTCTATTGAAGTTGCAGAAATTGGAATTTCAAAAATGAGAAATGAATTGAAAGCAGGAATGACCGAAGACGAACTTTGGTCAATTTTGCATAAAACAAATATTGAGCATGGCGGAGAATGGATAGAATGTAGAATACTATCTTCTGGACAAAGAACAAATCCATGGATGCATGAAAGTAGTAATAAAATTATCCAAAAAGGAGAAATTGTATCATTTGATACCGATATGGTTGGTCCTTATGGATATTGCGCTGATATATCAAGAGCTTTTGTTGAAGGACATAAATTTAATTCTGAACAGAAAAAATTATATCAAATGGCTGTCGAACATATCAATTACAATGCGGAATTAATTAAACCTGGCTTACCATTTAAAGAGTTCACTGAAAAATCATGGAAACTTCCAGA
>CAJWPX010000090.1 GCA_913045065.1 uncultured Fidelibacterota bacterium
CATGCTTTTGAAGCTACTTCTATTCATATGCTTCAAAGCGCAGTAGGTAGTGATAGTTATTCAATCTATAAAAAATATTCTGAAATCATAAAAAATCATGATCCAATTAATCTACGTGATTTATTAAATTATAAATCTAATAGAAAAAGTGTCACAATAGACAAGGTTGAAAGCATAAATGAAATAAGAAAAAAACTTGCTTCACCTAGCATCTCATTTGGCGCTTTAAGTCTTGAAGCTCATGAAACTCTTTCCATTGCGATGAACAGGATCGGTGCAAAATCTGGTTCTGGAGAAGGAGGAGAAGATCCGAAAAGATTTATTTCTAAAGTTAATGGTGATAATCCTTCTTCTGCCATTAAACAAATTGCTAGTGCACGCTTTGGAGTAACTGCAGAATATTTAAATAATTGTAAAGAGATAGAAATTAAAATTGCTCAAGGCGCAAAACCAGGCGAAGGAGGTCAATTACCTGGAAGTAAAGTTTCGTCAATAATAGCAAAGCTGCGCTACTCAATCAAAGGTGTGACCCTTATTAGCCCACCTCCTCACCACGATATATATTCAATAGAAGATTTAGCTCAGCTCATTTATGATTTAAAACAAATCAATCCTGAAGCAAAGATTTGTGTAAAACTAGTTGCACAATCAGGCATTGGTACGGTTGCAGCCGGTGTTGCTAAAGCTAAAGCTGATGTTATACTTATTTCTGGTCATGTTGGTGGTACGGGGGCAAGTCCACAAACTAGTATAAAGTACGCAGGACTGCCTTGGGAAATAGGACTCAGTGAAGTACATCAAGTTCTTTCACTTAACAATCTTCGTGATAAAGTAATTTTAAGAACAGACGGCGGATTAAAAACTGGAAGAGATATTGTTATAGCCGCAATGTTAGGGGCAGAAGAATATGGTATCGGTACAGCTAGTTTAGTAGCCATGGGATGTATACTAGTTAGGCAATGTCACTCAAATACATGCCCTGTTGGAGTGTGCACGCAAGATGAAAAGCTTAGGGCTAAATTTACTGGAACTCCTGAAAAAGTTATTAACTTATTTTCTTTTATTGCAGAAGAGGTAAGAGAAATTCTAGCTTCTTTAGGATTTACGTCCCTTCAGGATATTGTGGGTAGAACCGACCTATTATATCAAATTAATAGAGGCAGTACTGACCTTGATGATCTAGATCTTAACCCAATTTTAACCAAAATCGATTCTGATATTGGTGAATATGAGTTAAAAAATAAAAAAAGAAACGAGGTGCCTCAAAGTCTAGATGTTGAAATTTTAAAAGATGCATCAAATCTATTTAATAATAAAGAAAAAGTTCAACTAACATACAATATTAATAATACTCAAAGAGCAATAGGAGCCTATTTATCCTCGGCTATAACAAAAAAATTTGGAATGAACACACTTAAAGATAATCATTTGTTTATTCGTTTAAGAGGATCAGCAGGTCAATCACTTGGAGCATTTGTTGTAAAAGGAATTACTTTGGAAGTTTTAGGTGATGCTAATGATTATGTCGGTAAAGGATTATCTGGAGGTATGATAATTATTCGTCCAAAGACCTCTTCTAATATTATTGCAAAAGATAGTGTCATTATTGGCAATGTATGCCTGTATGGAGCAACAAAAGGGAAATTATATGCAGCTGGTATAGCTGGGGAACGTTTTTGTGTGAGAAATTCAGGAGCTGAAGCTATTGTTGAAGGATGTGGCGATAATGGATGTGAATATATGACAGGAGGTAGTGCAATTATTTTAGGTTCCGTTGGAAATAATTTTGCTGCCGGGATGACAGGTGGAATGGCTTTCGTATATGACAAAGAAGGAACTTTACCTATGAGAATAAATTTAGATGATGTGATCTACCAGCAACAAATGACACAACATTGGGAAAATTATTTACTATCCAAAATTGAAGAACACCATAAAAAAACATCATCAGATCATGCAAAATATCTTATTGAAAATTGGGAAAATGAAAAATCTTGTTTTTGGCAAGTTATTCCAAAAGAAATGGTAAATAAGTTTGATCAACCAGTTCTAGTTGATGAAATTAAAAGTGCATAATTTATATTAAGATCCTAATAGTATCTATTGCCTTAGTAATACTTCTTAAATCTTCTTCTGATGACAATCTATGATCACTTGATTTTAAATAATGAATCTGAACATTTTTACTTGTTGTATTGTTCATAATTTTTTGTGGCATTTTATGACTAACAACATCATCTTTTAGTCCATGTATAAGAATAATAGGCTTATTAAATTTAAAAGGTTTATTTAAAATATTATTTTTTTTTGCTTCTCTAAAAAATTTTTTAGTTAGAATATATGAGAAATCATAACTTTTAATTTTTGTTAATCCTTTATTCTGAATTTCTTTTTTAGATTTTTGTGGTAAATCCGAATACATACTTCTTCCAAAATCTGTTGCTGCTGCTAATCCTAACAATCCACACACTTTATTTTTTCTTGCTTTCGCAGCTAACATCATTAACCATCCCCCCATACTACTACCAACGATAATTTGAGGACCTTTTGCAATATTATCTAAAAGATCAATAAGATCTTTTTTCCA
>CAJWPX010000091.1 GCA_913045065.1 uncultured Fidelibacterota bacterium
TTTTCTTTAGTAGGATCATCGATATTATCGTCTTCTTCTTCAGAATCCAAAGTATTTTTTATAGCAACTTCACCACCAACAACTTGAACCTTAATTTTAACCTGTATTTCGCCATGAAAGATTAAATTTACCTCATGATCACCAATAGTTTTTATTGGTCCATCAGGTAAATTGATTAGGCTTCTCTCTAGCTCTAAGCCCTTTTCTTTGGCGGCATTTGCTATATCTATGGTGCCTATTGAACCATATAAATTTCCTTCTTCAGTAACGTTTGCTTCAATCGTTAATGACAGATTTTCATATTTAGAAGCTAGCTCTTTGGTGACTGCTAATTCTTCTTCCTGTTTGCGCTTGAGTTCTTCTTTTTGTTGCTCTAGTAATTTAAGATTTTCTTTTGTAGCAAATGCAGCTTTACCATTTGGCACCAAGTAATTTCTAGCATAACCAGGTTTAACTGATACAACCTCTCCGAGGTTACCAAGGTTGTTTATATCTTCTTTTAATATAACTTCCATCTTATTCCTTTTAAGAGTGTTGGTCTGTGTAGGGCAATAAAGCTAAATGTCTTGCTCTTTTTATAGCGGTTGCCAGTTGCTTTTGATAATGATTCTTTGTGCCTGTTATTCTGCTTGGAATGATTTTCCCAGTTTCAGTTATATATTTTTTTAAAGTATCTATGTCTTTATAATCAATTTGTTCGACACCCTCAGCAGTAAATTTACAATACTTATTCTTATTGCGATTTATATTCTTCTTGCGTTTAAAACCTTTTTTATTCTTTACTCTTTTCATCTGCTTCTTCCACTTTTTCTTCTTTTATATTTTCATCTTCACCGTTTTCGGAAGATTCATTCTGATTTTCATCTGCTTCTTTAGATTCTTTAGTTTCTAATGGTTGATCAACAACGTCCTCATTTTTTTTCTCTTCTGGCTTTTTATTTATTTTTTTAACAGTTTCTTTCTTTTGATAATCACTGTCTTTGTTATTTGAGAGAAATAGCTTTGACGGTTCCGTTTCAGCTTTATTTGTTTTAACTAAAAGATGTCTAATAATCGAGTCATTAAATTTGAATGATGACTCTAACTCATTAATTACTTTATCATCACACTCAATGTTCATAATAACATAATGTGCTTTATGCATATTTTCGATTGTATAAGCTAATTGAAGTCGACCAATGTTCTCAGAACGATGAATCGTTCCTTTATTTTTTTTCACTATATCCTGATAACGATTGATCATTTCTGGTACTTGGTCACTCTGATCTGGGTGTACCAGTAGAACTAATTCATAGTGTCTCATGTCTTCCCTTTTGGTTTAAGCCACCTTATGTATTAAATAAGTGCAGCAAGGTTATTAATTTAGTGTGGCGATCCTACTAGAATTAAGCTAAATATTCAAATTAAAAAGAGTCCCTTTGACTAAGTGCTTCATAAAGCACAATGCCACAAGCAACCGAAACATTTAGACTCTCTACTTTACCTTTCATTGGTATTCTAATGAGATGATCACATTTCTTTGCTGTTAGATCTCTCATTCCTTTTCCCTCTGAGCCAATAATTATGGCTGTGCTATCTTTATAATCAACCTCTCTGTAGTCTTTATTTGCTGTATCTGATGAGCCATAAATCCAGAATCCATTTTTCTTAAGCTTGTTTATAAATTGGGCGATATTAGAAACAATTGCAGTATTAGTTAACTCAGAAGCACCTGATGAGACTTTACTAATTACTGGACTATTTAGTGAAATTCTATTTTTAGAAACAACTACCATATCTACTCCAACTGCATTAGCAGTTCTATAACATGCTCCTATATTTCTTGGATCATCCAGATCATCTAGAATAAGAACTAAAGGTGATTCAATATTCTTCAAATAATGGATAGAAGTTTTTGCATCAAAATAATTCCTTTGTTTTAGTGTTGCTGCTATACCTTGATTCTTGGATGTTGACAACAGGTGTTGAAGAAACTCTTTTGTGACCGCTTCTGAAAGAATATTTTTCTTATCTGATTGTCTTATAATAGATGTAATTCTATTGTTTTTATGATTTTCAACGAAGAATATTTTTACTATTCTTTCTGATTCATACTTAAGAGCTTCAGTAACTGAATTAATTCCATAAATAAAAGATTCTTTACTCATTAATTAAAAAATTTATCTAGAACAATTATGTCTTTTCTATCAGGTCCAGTAGAAACTAAAGCCACTTTAGTTGAGAGAAGCGATTCTATAGATGAAATAAATTGCTTAGCTTGCTCTGGAAGTTGGTTAATAGTTGTCGCTCCAGATGTTGATTCTTTCCATCCCTCAAACTTTTTATAAATTGGTTTACAGTTAATTAAGTGTTCTTTGTTAATGTTTGGCATTGTTGAATATCGATCTCCCAATATTTCATACTCTACAGCAACATATACTTCATCTAATCCATCTAAAACATCTAATTTAGTCAGACATAAATGTGATATAGAGTTATTAATTATGGCTTTTCTTAAGGCAACTACATCTAACCACCCACATCTTCTAGGACGTCCTGTGGTTGCACCAAACTCAACTCCTACATCAGCAAGATGTTTCCCATTAT
>CAJWPX010000092.1 GCA_913045065.1 uncultured Fidelibacterota bacterium
CGAGGGCTTAGACATGTAAGTGATTTTGAATTCGAATTTCAAATGGCAAATGTAAATTATGGAATCAATCCATCGATTTCTACGTTGCTCATGATACCTAATGAGAGATTCCTTCATTTAAATTCGACAATTATCAAAGATCTAGCCAAACATGGTGCAGATTTGAAAAAATTTGTTCCAAAGAATATTGAAGATAAACTAAAAGATAAATTAAAATAATGGCTGAAAAAATCAAATTTACTGATGGAAAGCTAGTTGTTTCTGATAATCCAATCATTCCATTTATAGAGGGAGATGGTATCGGACCTGATATTTGGAACGCTAGTAAGAAAGTAATCGATGCAGCAGTCCGTAAAGCATACGATTCTTCAAAAAAGATTGAATGGTTTGAAGTATTTGCAGGCGAAAAAGCCTTCGATAGAAATGGCGAATGGTTGCCTAATGATACTCTTGATATGATTAGAGAACATCTTGTTGCTATTAAAGGACCATTGACGACGCCAATTGGTGGTGGTATCCGATCATTAAATGTAACATTAAGAAAAGAGCTAGATCTCTTTGCTTGTGTAAGACCAGTACGATGGTATCAAGGAACTCCTTCTCCTTTATCAGATCCTAGCAAAGTGAATATGACAATTTTTCGAGAAAATACTGAAGATATTTATGCCGGGATAGAGTGGGAAAATGGAACAGAAGAATCAAAAAAAATTATTGGGTTGATTAACGAACTGGGGATGGAAGGAAAAATACGATTTCCTGATTCCAGCTCAATTGGGATTAAACCTATTTCACAAGAAGGAACCAATCGTCTGGTTCATGCTGCGATTCATTATGCATTAGAGAACAATCGCAAAACACTCACCTTGGTGCATAAAGGCAATATTATGAAATTTACTGAAGGGTATTTTAAGAAATGGGGATACGAATACGCTGAAACCCATTTTGCTGATCAAGTGTTTACTTGGAATCAGTATGATAAAATTGAAGAATCTGATGGTAAAGAAGCAGCGGACAAAGCACAATCTGATGCTCTTGATAGCGGAAAATTATTAATAAAAGATGTGATTACAGATGCATTCTTACAACAAATTCTATTACGACCAGCCGAATATGATGTGATTGCCACTATGAACCTAAATGGTGACTATATTTCTGATGCAGCGGCCGCATCTGTAGGAGGCATTGGCATTGCTCCTGGTGCGAACATTAATTTTGATACAGGACATGCTATTTTTGAGGCAACCCATGGTACCGCGCCAAAATATGCTGGATTGGATAAAGTCAATCCATCATCGGTGATATTATCTGGAGCATTAATGTTAGAATATATCGGATGGAAAGAAGCTTCTGATTTGATTGTTAATGGGCTAGAAAAAACAATTTCTTCACAACGTGTCACCTATGATTTTCATCGACTACTTAACGGAGCCACATTATTGAAATGTTCAGAATTTGGCGACGAAATCATTAACAATTTTTAACTTCCTATCATGTTTATCGATTACGCAAAGATTGAGTTGCAAGCAGGCAACGGTGGAACTGGTATTGTATCTTTTCATAGAGAAAAATACATAGATAAAGGCGGTCCTAGCGGAGGAGATGGTGGCAAAGGCGGTGATATTGTTTTTTCAACCAATCCTAACCTACATACCTTACAAGATATCCGATATCGTCGTCTATATAAAGCAGACAACGGAGGATCTGGCGGCTCTAATAAGAAAACCGGAAAATCAGGCGAAAATTTAGTAATAGAAATTCCATGTGGTACTGTAATTAAAAATGCAGAATCAAGCAAAGTGATTCTAGACATGGTGGAAGAAAATCAAACCCATATTGTATGTGAAGGGGGAATTGGGGGTAAAGGAAATCATCATTTTAAATCTGCTACCCAGCAAACGCCTCGTTTTTCACAACAAGGGATACCAGGAAATCACCTCACAGTAGAGCTGGAATTAAAAGTATTAGCGGATGTAGGGCTAGTAGGATTACCGAATGCAGGGAAATCTACTTTGCTTTCTGTAATGACTACCGCAAAACCAAAAATAGCTGATTATCCCTTTACTACCTTACAGCCCCATCTAGGGATTGTAAAGTATGGAGAATACCAATCCTTTGTGATGGCAGATATCCCCGGATTGATTGAGGGAGCAAGCCAAGGAAAAGGGCTTGGACATCAGTTTTTAAAACATATTGAACGCAATAAAATATTGTTGTTTTTAATTGATATTTTGGATGACAATCCTCAAGACACTTTTAATAAGCTCAAAAAAGAATTACACACATTTAATGACACGCTTATGGATAAACCAACCTTAGTAGTGCGTACCAAATTAGATACTATACAAAACCCAGAAACATTAGATCAATGGAAGGGGTTTTCTGAAGAGTATATTGATATCTCATCTGTAAGCAACTCTGGGCTTGACAATTTAAAAGATAGACTAGTATCTTTTTTATCTAGTAGTTTATAAATTATCCAAATTTGGAGAGGTGGCTGAGTGGTTGAAAGCGGCACCCTGCTAAGGTGTTATACGGGCAACTGTATCGAGGGTTCGAATCCCTCTCTCTCCGC
>CAJWPX010000093.1 GCA_913045065.1 uncultured Fidelibacterota bacterium
TTACGAGTTCCAACTGGGTAATTTTACATACATCAATTGAAGCAAGCCCACCTCCCACAACTAATATATTATCTTGAATCACTACTTCGGGACCATTATAATTATCCTCATGATAATGATTAAACCAGTATACAAAAGGGTTTTGGTAATAAAAGTTTGAGAATTCTTCAATGCCTTTAATTGGGAATAATCTATCTCTCCAAGCACCATTAGCAAAATAAACACAACTCCAGTTCATATCATAAATTTCTTCAAAATCAATATGATCCCCTACTTTGGTAAGAGGAATAAAATCCACTAAATCATGAGCCATAACCTCATCAATCTTAGAATATTCGCTAAGGCGTTGTTTTTCATGCCATCTTGGAAGTCCATCTTCAATTTTTCCATAAGGCAAACGATTCTGATCTACGATTACACATCGAACACCATTTTCTGTTAATTTTCGAGCAGCAGTAGATCCTGATACTGCACCACCGATGATTAATACTACTTTCATTGATTTTTTTATTTGTTAAATTTATTCGGTATGAAATTAATAAATAATTTACTAATTCAAATCATTCCTTTTTTTCCAAAAAGTTTTATTAAACTTTTTGCTTCCCCTTACATTGCAGGTATTACAGATGATGAAATGCTATCTACTGTTGAGAATTTAAATACCAAAGGGTATGATGTCACAATCGATATTCTAGGAGAACATATAAAAACAGAGAAAGAGGCTACAGAAATTACTGAAAGATACGCAAATTTATATGATGAGATTTCTTCCAGATCTTTACAAGGAAACTTATCAATCAAATTAACTCACATAGGACAAGATCTTGGATACGATATTGTCAAAAAAAATTTAATAATCTTAACTGAAAAAGCTAAAAAACATTACAATTTTTTACGCCTTGATATGGAAAATTCTCCTTATACCTCTGAGACAATCGTACTATACAAAGAAGCATTGAAAATATATCCTAATGTTGGAATTGTACTACAAGCATACATGCATCGCTCTATGGATGATTTAAATGCATTAGCTAATAAAAATTTTAATTGTAGAATTTGTAAAGGTATTTATATAGAAAGTGAAGATATTGCTTATTCTGATTATAAAAAAATAAGAGAGAATTATATCAAACTAGTTCAAATAGGATTGCAAAAAGGTTCTTATATAGGAATTGCAGGACATGATGAGTATCTAATTAATCATCTATATCAATGGATTCAAGATAATAATATTTCTAAAACTCAATACGAATTTCAAGTTCTCTATGGTGTGCCTATGGAAAAAACTTTGCAAAAACTAATCCAAGAAGACAATAAAGTACGTGTCTATGTTCCTTATGGAGACAACTGGTATGATTATTCAGTAAGACGGTTAAAAGAAAATCCGAAAATGGTTGGGTATATTTTTAAAAATATTTTTAAAAATATTTTTGGATAAGTTTACTAATCATAAGCTTTATCCCAGAAAACTTCTGTTATTACACTAAGTTCTTTATCATTTAATTTGCTTGTATCTTTTAAAATGCTGACAAAAACTTGAACTTCATCCTTTGTCACTGGTGAACCTATATTATTATTATTAGAATCTAGAGAATTATCTAGCACATTTCCCTTGCTATCAAATATAACCCAAAAAGGAATTCCACTTGTACCTTCTTTAAGAGAATCATAAAAATCGGGTGCCCCTGGATTTTCAAGATGTTTATTCTCTTTAGATTCTTTAATTGCTAAATGAACAGTAACATAGTTATCGTCAAAAAAATTCTTACATGCATTATTGTTCATATTCTTATCCATGCGTTTACACCAACCACACCACGAAGCATCAAACATTAGAAAAACATTTTTACCTTCTTGTTCTGCTTCCGCATAAGCAATATTCATTACTTCGTCTTTCGACAGAATTGTATCTTGACCATTAAGAAAACCAACAAAAAAACAAATTATAATAGTTTTAATTATTCTATTCATTATGAACCTCTTTTACCCCAAACCATTTTAGTCTTTAAGGTTTGATAATAATCGTAATCATTAAATGTAATAAACTTTAAATGATTCTTTGCTTGCCTAATCTTTACGATAGATTCATCGGTAAAATGTTCAATATGTTGTCCATCACAAATTAATTTTAACTCTTTTTCTGAATGACCATTAAACCGGAATTCAATTTCTACATCGGGAGGTAAAACCAGTGGTCTTGATGTTAGAGAGTGGGGAGCAATTGGAGTAACTACAATGGAAAAAACATCTGGTTGTACAATTGGACCTCCAGATGATAAAGAATAGGCAGTTGACCCTGTTGGAGTACTGATAATAATCCCATCTGATTTATAATCACTAACATGTTTACCATTAATATAAAGAGCAAGAGAGGTTACTCGATATGCTACCTTATTTTGTACAACGAAGTCATTAATGGCAAAATAAGTATTGTTATCACTATTGTGAGAAATCTCCGCATTTAATACTAAACGATCTTGAATACTAAATTCTCCATCTTTAATTAAATCTAATTTTTCTATTAATTCATCTGGAACAATTTGAGCAAGAAAC
>CAJWPX010000094.1 GCA_913045065.1 uncultured Fidelibacterota bacterium
GTATATATCTATGGCGACCTCCATAAAGATTTAATGATCCAACAACTTCTTTTCGAAACACCTTTATTCCACAATTTGAGTCATGAACTTTTAATCCGCTAAATAGCCTTACAAAAAAATTGAAGACAGAAGATGCTAATTTTTTTTCTAAAGAATCTTTTCTATTCTTTTTCCATCCACAGACGAGATCATACCCTTTGCTTAGATGATTAATAAGATTTTTTATCTCTCTTGGATCATCCTGTAAATCTCCATCGATTGTTGCAACAATCGAACCTTGTGCTATATCAAAACCAGCTTGAAGAGCAATTGATTTACCATAATTTCTATATAGGTTAATAATCTTCCATCCTGAAATACTATTTATATTATTTTCAAGAATTGATAAGGTATTATCGGTTGAACCGTCATTAACAAAAATAACTTCTACACTAGAATTATTCTTATATATGTCTGAAAGCTCTTGAACAAAATCATGGATTGATTCGCATTCGTTATAAACAGGAACTATTATGGAAAGTTTCATCTACAGTTTAGTGTTTTATTTAAAAAATGTTCTATCTGAAAAAATCAGTTTATACTCTTGTTTATCATTGTTAAAAGAAAATATCAATTCATCAATTAAATTCCTATCATCAAGTGTATTAAGTCGAGTTGATATCATAAATTCTTTTTTCATCGTAACATCCATATTTTTAAAAGTATCTGGTACTCCCCACATCAGTTTTTTATAGATCTTAGCATCAATTTTTGTTGCCATAGGGAAAAAATTACTAAAATTTTCTATATCAATGTCTTGTCTTTTTTTCATATCCACATATCGTATATCTTGATTAATTATTTCAATAAGAAATTGTTTTCTACCAAGAAAATCTCTAAAAACAATTGATGAAGAGTTTCTCGTTGATATAAAATCAAAACGAGAAACAAAATTTGTTTGTCCTTTTGCTATTAATTTTCCTGAGCCTGAACTTTTAGAAAACTCTTGTTCCATAAGTTCAAGATTGGCATTCTTGGAATAATCAACCACAATAAACTTATTACTAGTACTGCAACTAATAAAGAAAATCAAAGATAATACTATAACTTTGTTAAATATATTATTCATTCTCATATGAAGAAATCTTCTCTGACAATGAACTGCTATCCCGATCTAACTCAAGTGCTTTTTTATAGAAAACCAGCGCTTCATCTCTATTATCTAATGCTATTAAAACATCACCATAATGTTCTAATACAACAGCACTAGAATCATCATATACAATTGACTCTGCTATGAATTCTTTTGCCTTTTCAAAATCACCTAACTTAAAATATATCCAACCAATTGTATCAAGATATGCTGATGTATTAGGACTTAATTCAATTGCTTTCTGCGCTAAAGTCAATGCATAATCAATATCTTTATTGCGTTCAACTAGGCTATATGCATAATTATTATATGCCTGTGCATCGTTTGTATTATCTGCAATTAAATCAATATAAAGCTGGTCTGATTTATTCCATTTTTTATTTTTGTCATATACCATGGCCAAACCATGCATAGCGGTTGTAGACTGATTATCTATTTTAAGAGCTTTCTCATAGTATGTTTCTGAGTCTATAAAATTCTCTAGTGAATAGTGGGCTATACCTAAAAAATAATTTATATCAAAATCATTGGGAAAAATCTTTAAAGATTCTAACAATACTTCCACAGCTTTTTCAAAATCTTCAACAGTAAGTAGCGAAATTATTTTATTGATATAACCATCTTTCTCTTGAGGGTAAAGAGTAATTTGTTTTTCAGCGATGCTGATTGATTTATCATACTCCTTTAGATCTCTATAAACATTTGAAAGATAATATAATGCGAATCGATCGTTATCATTGATTGAAAGAGATTTTTCAAAATATTCTATTGATTTATCAATAACACCATTTACTAAATACTCATAGCCTAATTGATTGTAGAGATTATTTACAAATGGGTTACTTTTAATCGCTTCATTTTTCAAGAGCTCTTCAATATCATTTAAGTTGTTTGAATCTGAAAGAGATTCAACAAATAATTGCAAATATTTTGGATTACTAGGATCTGCAAGCAAGAGTTTTTTTAGTATTAATTCGCTATCTCGATGATTTGATCGTAATGCTAATTCTGCAGCAACTTCTAAAGACAAAATTAACGAATTATCTTTGTTGTATGCTTGTTGATAATAGATTAACGCTCCATCAATATCATTTAACTCTGATTTTAAATCACCAATAATAAATAGAACATCTGCATTGTCTTTATGCTTGTCTGCTACTCTCTCGAAAATATCTAATGCCAAGTTTAGTTCGTTTAATGCAATATATTTTTTTCCTAACGACATACTATAATCTTTACTGTCTTTGTCATGATCAATAGCTAATAATCCATAACTAATACTTTTATCATATTTTTGAATCATCCAATAACATTCAGAAATAGAATAATAGATCTCTGCAGAAGATGAACCAAGTTCAATTGCATCTTGAAATTCAATAATTGCCCTAGAATAGTCTCCTTG
>CAJWPX010000095.1 GCA_913045065.1 uncultured Fidelibacterota bacterium
CTGGCTACGGACCAGAAGGTTGTGGGTTCGAGTCCTTCCGGGCGTACTCGTGTCTGTAGATACCCAATTCAATACGCTTTCTCATGAAGATTGGATGCAACGTGCATTACGACTTGCATCTCAAGCTTTCAATGATGATGAAGTTCCTATTGGATGTGTTATTATTCACGATAATAAAATTATTGGTCAAGGCTACAATCAATGTGAATCACTAAATGATGCTACAGCCCATGCTGAAATGATAGCAATTACTGCAGCTTGTTCTACATTAGATGATTGGCGTCTAAATGAGTGTTCAATTTATGTCACAAAAGAACCTTGTTCTATGTGTGCTGGTGCTATTATTAATAGCCGTATTGAAAAACTTTATTTTGGATGTTATGATAAAGAATTTGGAGCATGTGGATCTAAATTTGAAGTATGTGGAAATTCAAATTTTACAACACCTTCTATAATAAAAGGAGATATATTGGGAGCTGATGCATCCGCATTACTTCAACAATATTTTATTAAAAAAAGAAAGGAAAAATAATTTTTCGTTTTTTTGGGTAATCATCAAATGTTTGATGATACCATTGATGTCCTTTAATAGCTCTTGGTATTAGGTTTGCCATTGTCCAAACCATAAAGGATAGCCCTGCCCAAGACCATGTCATTAGCGCAAATGCAGTCCATTCAAGGATTTCTCCCAAATAATTGGGATATGAAACATACTTGTAAAGGAAACCATTTGGAATTTGATACCCGTTTCCTTGTGATTTTAATTTTAAAAGGATATTATCTGACTTTATATTAATAACCATTCCAACAGAAAATAATAAAACACCTAAAATAAAATTCCAATTAGAACTGTAGCCAAGTGTATATGTTTCCATCGAACCTAGATAATAGCCATTAATAAATCCGTTAATAGTATTAAATAAAATTGCTAAAAAAACAAAAAAAAGCGGTATTCTTGCTGGATTTTGTTGCCTAAAAGAATAAATAAAGCTTCGGTTAAAATAATGGCCTACCCAACAAAGAAAAAATATCCATGTAACCAAGCTTTTTTCTGTATCTCCTATAAGAAAGAAGTATGCGAACGCGATAGGAGAAATAATTTCCATTACAAACCATCCTAATTGACTCGGAATTCTTGGCCCCCAACTTGTATTGGAGAATTTTCCATAAGGAGCGGAGATTTTAAGAAGAATAAAAAATATTACAACTCCCAAGATAATCCAAGGCATTAAAATCAGTTCATAAATTTGTAACATCGATTCCAATTTATAATTAATATTGATTCGTTCAAAGCGAGTTTATGAATGATAAAATTATAGTTATTACTGGTGCTACCGATGGAATAGGGTTGGCTGCTGCAAAAGCGATTGCGGGCCAAGGATATCGTATTGGTCTTGTCGGTAGAAATCCTGAGAAAGGAAAGAAGGCAATGGAAGCAATTGTTTCTGAGACCGGTAATGATAAATTAGATTTTTTTCAAGCAGATTTAAGCTTGGTAAAAGAAGTTTCTTCTCTTTCTAATTATATAAGAAACAAATATTCTCATCTTAATGTTCTATTAAATAATGCAGGAGGAGCTAGTAAAGACAAAATAATTACTAGCGAAGGATTAGAAAGAACTTTTGCTACCAATCAGATGAACTATTTTGTACTTACAACCAACCTAATGGATATGTTATCAGCTTCTGAAGGGTCTAGGGTGGTCAATGTGGCTTCTAATGCTCATATTGGAGCAACGATTGATTTCGACAATATTAATTCAGAAAAAAGACATTCATGGTGGAGCACATACTGTGTTTCAAAACTTATGAATATTATGTTTACTTATCGTTTAGCGCAGATCCAGAATAAAGTAACTGCGAATTGTTTACATCCGGGATTTGTTAACACCAATATTGGAGGAAATGAAGGTACGGTTATAAAACGTATTGTTAAATTTGGATCAAATTTATTTGCTAGAACAGTTGAAGATGGAGCAGATTCCAGTATTTATTTGTCAACGTCGAATGACATACACAATGTTTCAGGAAAATATTTTTTCAAATGCAAAGAAATTAAATCATCAAAAGCATCCTACAACAAAGATCAATGGGACCAGCTTTGGAATGTTTGTGAATCTTATAAGGAACAATTGTCATAATGCAAAAGATTTTATCACGATCAGACTATGATTTTTTTACGACTGCGTCAACAAGATGGAGAGATTCAGACACATTAGGGCATATTAATCATACCGTTTACTTAAGTATTTTAGAAACAACACATAAAGATTTTATAGTACACATGTATGGAAAAGAAGCCTCCTTTGGACTTGATAGCACAAGTGCAGGTTTATTAGCTTCAATGCAAGTTACGTATGTAGAACAATCACATCACCCTGCTAAATTTGATATCGGTTTCCGTATTACTAGAGTGGGCACAAAGAGCTATGATGTGCATGAAGCTTTATTTTTAGAAGGAGAAGATACTCCTGTTTTCCAAAGTATTCATACATTTGTGATGTTTAATTTTAAAGAACAAA
>CAJWPX010000096.1 GCA_913045065.1 uncultured Fidelibacterota bacterium
TTTTTTATCATTGATCTCTTTTTTTTGCTTTCCACTCTTCTAACTTGCGAAGCCTTAGAAGGTTTCGTAGCAATCCTTTCCACAGGAATTTTTATATCAGAAAATAAAGATTCTAGTCGATTGATAGCATCAATTTTATTTTTATTCTGTGTACGATGGGTTTGCGCAATAATGATAATATCTCCATTTTTGGATATTCTATTACGATATTTTTCTAGAAATAATTGCTTAAGATAATCTGGAACATCAGAATCATGAATATTATATCGCAATTGTACTGCGGTGGAAACCTTGTTCACATTCTGGCCTCCAGGACCTTGAGAACGAACAAATGAAAAACGTAATTCTGATTCTTTAATTTTAATCATGAATTTTCTTCCTAAATTTAACAAATATTTATGGACCAATTCACAAAACGTAAAATTTCTGTTTATGGCATTAATGGATGCCTTGATGCATTGAAATCCAGCTTGGTTGAAATCAACCAAGTTTATCTTGAGAATGCATCTCCTGCATCAGAACACAAAGAACTTGAATCGTTGTACTCAAAATTACCGAAAGATAAAGTGCTTTTGGTAGATCAAGCTGGTTTTGCAAAGAAAATAGATAATAATAGAGCACAAGGAATATTAATTAATGCACAAGTATCTGTTTTTCAAACCTTACCATTACCTAAACATAAAAACGAATGCTATGTTATCCTTGATCAAGTACAAGATCCACATAACCTAGGACAAATATTACGTATTTGTGCCGGAGGAAACGTTGATGGCGTAATTATAACCGACAGAAGTAGTGTCTCAATGACTAGCGCAGTAGCACAAGTAAGTCAAGGAGGTTTTGCAAAAATTCCTTTGTATGAAATCAACAATATTAATCAAACTATACTCCATTTCAAGGAACATGATTGTTGGATTACAAGCTTCGAAAACAATATTAATGCTCAAAATTGGTATTCCATTGATTTTCAAGGAAGAACTGTATTGATTTTTGGAGGAGAAGGTAGTGGAATTAGTAAACAAGTATTAAAAAATTCTGATTTTACTGCAACTATCCCAATGTCAAATGAAATGAATTCATTAAATGTATCTTCAGCTGTCAGTGCAATTGTGTTCGAACGATTAAGACAAATTTCTAAATAGATTATTGAGACTGAGCAAATTCTTCAGTTGCTTTCCAAACACGCCAAACATTCTTATAACATATTTTTTCGATATCCTCTTCTGAATATCCTCTCTTTAATAGATGATAAATCAAATTAGGAAAATCAGAAGCATCTTTTAAATCATATGGAAGACTATCGCCTACTCCATCATAATCTGATCCAAATCCAACATGATCAACACCAACCAAACTAACGACATGATCAATATGATCAGCAGCATCAGTTACATCACAAAAAATAGGATTTCTTTTAGAAACTCTCTTGGCGAATGCTTTAATTTTTTCATCATCATCTTCAAGATTATTTTTTTCAGCGTATGCGCTCACTCTTTCTTGATTTGCCTTTCGTTTATCTTGTGATTCTTTAGTTAAAAATGTTGATCCAAAATTAATCTGGATTACTCCACCATTTTCAGCAAGACGTTTTATCATATCATCATTCATGTTACGTTCAAAACCTGGCGTAAAATGACGACACGAAGAGTGGGAAGCAATTGCAGGAACTTTTGTCACATCCATTACGTGATAGAAAGCATTATCCGATACATGAGAAATATCTACCATAACTCCCACACGATTCATTTCAGCAACAACATCTCTACCAAAATCACTTAATCCTTGATGGGTTCCAGTAGTATCATACGATGAATCACAAATCGCATTATCTTTTGCATGTGTTAATGTGATATATCGAATTCCTCTTTCATGAAAATAAGCTACATTCGCCAAATCACCTTCAAGTGGAGCACCATTTTCCATTCCCATTGGCAACGCAATTTTTCCTGCGGCAACTATTGCTTCTGCATTTGCCAGACTATAGGCTACTTCAAATTTATCAGGATGATCATCTGCCATCTTTTGTACCATATTAATCAATGAATCCGCTTTCGCTTTGGCACCGCCAGTTACTTGGTAACTTGAAGGAACATAAATAGACATGAAGGGCACATCTAATCCTCCTTCTTTGGCTCGAACATAATCAAAATCGCCCCCTTCTGTTCTAACAGATAAGTCTTCATGGCCTCCTTTATTTAATCGCCATGGAACATCAATATGTCCATCTGTAATAATAAATTTTTGTGCTAACTCATTTGCTTTATCCATCAATAACTCCTCAGAAGATTCTGATCTAGATACATCCCATACTGACCACGCCATAAAAGCTACCAGCAGAAAAAGAAAGATAGGATTTAGTAGAATCTTATCAAGTTTACTATACTCTTTTTTATTTGATAATTTCATTTTTAATTGTCCTTTGTTGAACGGAGGTTAGTAGCGGGAGCAGGATTTGAACCTGCGACCTCCGGGTTATGAGCCCGACGAGCTACCA
>CAJWPX010000097.1 GCA_913045065.1 uncultured Fidelibacterota bacterium
TCAGATGTCACACCAAAACGACCGCTGGCAATTTGTTTGATGCGTGATGATGGGTTATCACCATTTTCTCGTGAATTAAATCTAGCCGGATCTTCTCCTCCCTCTCCAGAATCTGATTTTGATCCTATTCTGTTCATCGCTATTGCTAATGTTTCATGAGCTTCTGGACTTAATGCACCCAACGATATCCCTGGTGCTAATAAACGTTTTCGAATTTCATATATATTTTCTACTTCATCACTAGGTATGTTTTTTTTATTAGATTTAAAATTTAATAAATCACGAATATTGATAGGTTGAATATCATCCATAAGCATTGAATACTTTTTGTATAGAGAGTAGCTATCAGTTCCAACAGCACTTTGAAGCATATGGATCGTGGTTGCTTCAAATGAATGTTTTTCCCCTCCTTTGCGATAACTATAATAACCTCCTATTGGAAGACTAACTACATCGCTATACGCAATCTCGTGAACACGTAATGAACGTTTTTCTAAACCAGACAATCCCATTCCTGATAATTTAGAACTCATTGTTGGAAAAAATTCACTCATAAGATTGCGACTTAATCCAATTGCTTCAAAATTACATCCTCCCCTATACGAACTCACAACAGATATGCCCATCTTACTCATAATTTTAAGCAAACCAGTATTAACCGACTCAATGTATCTTTCAACACACTCCTCATATGATAATTTTTTAAATAGTCCTTTTTTATGACGTTCAGCAATTACTTGCTGCGCTAAATATGCATTAATACTTGTTGCCCCCACTCCTATTAGTACTGCATAATAATGCACATCCAAACATTCCGCTGATTGAACATTTAGGGAAGTAAAAGTCCTTAATTTTTTCTTAATCAGATGATGGTGTACTGAGCTTGTTACAAGTATCATTGGTAAAGCTAGTTTATTTATTGACAATTCTTTATCTGTTAAAATAATATGAACGAGTCCAGCTCTAACAGCTTCCTCCGCTTCTTCATTAATTCTTTCTAATTCCTTCTTAAAACTGTAATTTTTTTGATTTAAATTCATTGTTGTATCAATGATTTTTACAGTATCTTTCATATACTGGCGCATTGTCTTAAACTGATTAATTGAAAGAAATGGTGAATTTAATTGTAAATGATCACATTGAGACTGATCTTCATCAAGAATGTTGCTTAGGTTACCTATTCTTGTTCTAAGAGTCATCACTACTTTTTCTCTTAAGCTATCTATTGGTGGATTTGTAACCTGGCTAAAATTTTGCCTAAAAAAATGGTGGAGGCCTCTATAATTATCAGATAAAACTGCTAAAGGCGTATCGTCACCCATCGAACCTACAGCCTCTTTTTTGTCTGCAATCATCGGATGAAGAATTAATTCAATATCTTCAACGGTCCAGCCAAAAGATGCCATCCTTTTTCTAAGATCGCCCGAATCTATTTCTCTAAATTCTTCATCAACAGACTGAACTAATTTATCAATATGAGTAATTTTTTTTGTCCACTCACCAAATGGTCGAGATTGGGATAGCTTGCTTTTTATCGCTGAATCATGGTAGAATTTTCCTTCTTGGAAATTTACCGCTATCATCTGTCCTGGACCAACTCGTCCTCTTTCTATAATTTCAGATTCTTCAATATCCACCATACCTGTTTCTGATCCAGCAACTAAAAAGTCTTTTGTGAGAGTATAACGTATTGGTCGAAGACCATTTCTATCCATTCCAGCAATAGCCCAATCTTCATGAACTCCACAAATAGCGGCTGGGCCATCCCAAGATTCCATAACTGCGTTAGCATAGGCATATAAGTCTTTTAATTTTTTTGAGAAATCCCTTCTGTGAGCAAAAGCTTCCGGAATGGTTATTAATTTTGCCATCGGTAAAGATCTATTAGAACGTACCAAAAGTTCTATGGTTGCATCAAGTGCCGCAGAGTCAGATGCATTTGAATCTATTATGGGTTTTAAATCTTCAATATTGTTTTCAAAATTTGCATGACGCATCCGTGGCTCATGTGCAGCCATCCAATTTTTATTACCCTTAAGAGTATTAATTTCTCCATTATGAGCAATAACCCTAAAAGGTTGGGCTAATGACCATGTAGGAAATGTATTAGTTGAATATCGTTGATGATAGACGGCAAATTTTGAGATAAACCTACTATCTTGAATATCAGGATAAAAATTTGATAACTGTTCTGCCAAAAACATACCTTTATAAATGATTGATTGTGATGATAATGAGCAAACATAAAACTCATTGATATTCTCTTGTTTTATTTTTTTTTCAATACGTTTTCTTATTAAATAAAGTTTGTTATCAATCTCAACTTTATTGCTAAAAATCTCATTACCAATCAATACTTGTTCAATTTCAGGGCGAGTTAACTTTGCTTTTTCTCCAATTATTCTTGTATTAATTGGAACATGTCTCCAACCAAGGATGTTAAAACCACCTTTTATTATTTCGGATTCAACAATAATTC
>CAJWPX010000098.1 GCA_913045065.1 uncultured Fidelibacterota bacterium
CCTGGCAAATAAAAAAATATCCAATACAAAGTTATCGTAATTAATTGTATGCCTGATGCATGTTTCCAAAATAACCTAATTTGATTTAATAATTTCATTCTTATTTTTTCAAAAGAATTATCTCCCAATGATTGAGAAACACTATGTAGTATAATTGATTCCGGAGAATATATAATTTTATTATTTCCTTGTTTAGCTCTCACACTTAAATCAACGTCTTCGCAATACATGGTAAAGGTATTATCAAAACGATTTAATTTCTCAAAATCAGATGCTTTTATACATAAGCAACATCCCGTAGCATACATTGTTTCCATTGGAAAAGAATATCTTGGACCGTCAAATTCTCTTATTCCAATATGATTGATGATTCCCTTCCAAAAACTGACTACACCTCCAGCATACCATACTCTATTGGTATCTTTAGAAAATAAAATCTTTGGTACAGAGATGATACAGTCAGAATCATTTAAGAAAGGATTAATTAAATGATGAAGAAAATCTCTACTAACAAGAGTATCATTATTTAAAAAAAGAAAAAAATCATCCTCATTGAATGAGAGATAGTCAATAGCGGCATTATTTCCTCCAGCATACTTCAAATTTTTGTCTAGAGATAATAATTTAACATCTGGAAAATTATTCTTGAAGAGCTCAACAGAACCATCAGAAGAATTATTATCAACAATCAAAATTTCATAATTAGGATAATCAATTCGTTGAATCGATAGTAAACACTGTTCAGTTAATTCCTTATTATTCCAATTAAGAACAATAACATGTACTTTTGGATAGATATTATCTTCCATTTATTTTTTCTTCAAAATTTTTCCATGAAAATTTTTCTTTATAATTTTTGATAAACAAACTCATTTCTTCGAATAACTTATTCTCAAAAAAATAGTTAATCTTGTCTGATAAATCCTTTTCATCGGGATTGACAATGAAACCAGTCTTATTTTCAACTACATATTCTTTCAAACCGCCAACATCTGTAACAACAACAGGACGATTAAAATTATAAGCAAGAGATATGATACCACTTTGTGAGGCAGTTTTATAAGGAAGAACAACGATATCAGAAGATATAAAATACTTTATAGTATCATGTTCTCCTACAAATTGTAGATCAAATAAAAATTTATCTTTCAAATTGGCTTTATCTATTAAATCATAATATTTTGACATCGATTCATAATTTTCTCCTACTACAAGAACTTTTAAATCAGAAACACGATTGTTTAAGTATTTCACTGAATTAATAAGTAAATCGAGTCCTTTATAGTCTCTAATCAATCCAAAAAATAAAATAACATTCTTATTAGAAATTTTTAGTGCTTCTTTAGCAGTATCTTTTGTATAAGATCTACTATCTACACGATACAATGGATGAAAGGCATCAATAATTTCTTTGTCTTTATTGAGATTAATAATTTGATTTCTTGAAAAACTATTCATCACTATGCAATAATCAACATGTTTTAACAATAATTTTAATAAATATCTCTCATAAGGTTTATTCTGATGAGAAATAACATTGTGAAATAAAATATATCGATTTCCTTTCTTTATGCGCTTAAGTAGATACAAATAAACCGGAATGAAGAAAAAATGCCAATAAGAGATGATAACTTTATCAGGATTGATTTTTTTTATTATTTTTTTACCGCGAAACCATGTGAATATATTAATTGGATTAATTACACTATAAACATTATCATCATTAACTTTTTTATCTTGGTATTGGGTTTTTCCAGGAAAAAGAATATTTGGATAGAGTTTTTTGAAATTTATTACGCTAACATCATTATTTTTTGATAACTGTTTAAAAAGAGCATAATGAAAATCAGAAATACCACCTCTTAATGGTGGAAATGGACCAATGGTAACAATCTTCAACTAATCTACTCGATTATTTCTTTAATATATTTTTGTACTTTTTGTTTTTTGTTAACAATCAATTCTCCTAACAGCCCAAAAGTAAAAAGTTGTAATCCCGCAATAATTAATATTGCTCCAAAAATGAGTAGAGCAATATGTTTTTGAAAAGGTTCAAAAAGAAAATATTTCAGATACAGAACATAACATTCGACAATAATACCAGCAACAGCAAAAAACAACCCCATAGCACCAAAGAAATGGAGTGGGCGATCCATATATTTCCCTAAAAAAAGAATTGTCAAGAAATCAAAAAATCCCTCTGAGTAACGTTTTTTACCATATTTTGATACACCAAATTTTCTTTCTCTATGATCCACTACTAATTCAGAAGTAGAAAAATTCTTCTGGTGAGCCAGAAGAGGTATATATCTATGGCGACCTCCATAAAGATTTAATGATCCAACAACTTCTTTTCG
>CAJWPX010000099.1 GCA_913045065.1 uncultured Fidelibacterota bacterium
AATAAAGCAAGTATCTATTCTGACGTTCAAGGTAATCCAACAGGTCAAAATGTTATGAATGGAGTTAAACAATTTAATGAAGGAAATCATGATGGCGTAATAGCAGTTGGAGGTGGTTCAGGTATGGATACGGGAAAAGGCATTGCCTTCATGTCTGGTCAATCCAGGCCATTATGGGACTTTGAAGATATTGGAGATTATTGGACCAGGGCTAACAGTGAAAAAATTAAACCAATCATAGCAATTCCTACAACAGCAGGTACAGGATCAGAAACAGGGAGAGCAGCTGTTTTTACAAAAGAGGATACGCATGAAAAAAAAATAATCTTTCACCCTAAAATGCTTCCATCAATTGTTATACTTGATCCATATTTGACAATTGCTCTTCCACCTCATTTGACAGCCTTTACTGGAATGGACGCATTAGCTCACTGCCTTGAAGCATATTGTTCACCTTTTTTTCATCCCCTATCTCAAGGCATTGCCATTGAAGGCATTAGTATAATTCATAAATATTTACTTACAGCTTTCAGCGATGGTAACAACATTGAAGCAAGAGGGAACATGTTGGCAGCATCCTCCATGGGTTCAACAGCTTTTCAAAAAGGACTAGGGGCCATTCACTCCCTGAGTCATCCTGTTGGCGCTATTTATAATACGCATCACGGTTTGACCAATGCTGTTTTTATGCCTTATGTTTTAATAAAAAACAAAGATGCAATTGAAAATAGAATAGAAAGTTTGGCCAGATACATAAATTTACCAGATCCAAACTTTGATGGATTTATCAAATGGATTTTAGATCTAAGAAATAAATTAACAGTACCCCACACTCTTAAAGAATTAATTAAAGATGATGAAAAATTTGAGGAAATGAGCGTAATGGCTTTTAACGATCCTTCTACAGGAGGTAACCCAATTCAATTAACTGATAAAGATTTTTTACAGCTTTATAGAGATGCTTATAACGGAAAATTATGAACAAGGATCAAATAAAAATAAAATTACAAGCTTTACCGTTTTTTAAAGGAAGTATTGATCTTAAATTCATTGAAGGCTTTATGGCAAATGATAATTATATAGTATCTGATGATAGCAATAAGTATGTCGTTAAAATAGGGGGCGATAAACAAGATTATGGAATTGTGCGTTCTCATGAGATAGAAGCAAGTAAAGCAGGTTACAAAGCAGGAATATCCCCCAAAGTTCTTTATTTTGATGATAGTATTTTAGTTTCTCAGTACATACAGTCAAATCATTTAACTCCTGAAAAAGTTAAAGCAAAAGAAACATTGAAGAAAATAATTCACCTAATAAAAATTGTTCATAAAGAAGTTGTTAATTTTTTAGAAGGTCCGAATTTATCTAATGATATTTTTCAAATGATTAATGTAAAAATTTTTCATTTAAAAGAAAAGAATAACCCGCATACCGATAAATTAAATAAATTTATTAAAGATTGTGAAATTTTTGAAAAAGAATTTGAATCTAATGAAAAAGTTTTTACACATAATGATTTTTTTTATAAAAACATATTGGATGACGATAAAAAATTATGGCTTATAGACTGGGAATTTTCTGGATTTAATTCTCCTTATCTTGATTTAGCAAATCTATCAAAAAATAATGAATTTAGTGAAGATGACGATAATTTCATTTTAGAAGGATATGAAGGAGATTCAATTACTTCAAATTCTAAATTCAAACTCCATTTGTTTAAATGCGTTTCTCTTTTAAATGAAGTTTTGTGGAGTATGATATCTGAAATATCTTCAAAAAAAGTTTTTGATTTTGTATCTTATACCAATAATATGCTTAAGAGGTATGAAAAGCAGTTTGATTATTATAATAGTTTAAGAATTTCAATATAAATGCCGAAAATTAAATTAAGAAGTCAAAATTGGTTTAACAATCCTGATAATCCAGGCATGACAGCTTTGTATTTGGAAAGATATCTTAACTTTGGTTTAACGCGTGAAGAATTACAATCTGGCAAACCAATTATTGGTATAGCACAAAGCGGAAGTGATTTATCGCCATGTAATAGGCATTTTTTAGATTTATCAAAACGAATAAGGGAAGGAATAAGAAATGCAGGGGGCATTCCTTTTGAATTTCCAACCCATCCCATTCAAGAAAGCGGAAAAAGACCAACAGCAGCTTTGGATCGGAACCTTGCCTATTTATCTTTGGTTGAAGTGTTATATGGATATCCTTTGGATGGGGTGGTGTTGACAACAGGTTGTGATAAAACAACGCCAGCAAGTTTAATGGCTGCAGCAACTGTAAATTTGCCATCCATAGTTTTATCTGGAGGCCCAATGCTAGATGGAAACTTCAGAGGTC
>CAJWPX010000100.1 GCA_913045065.1 uncultured Fidelibacterota bacterium
ATATTACACCAATCGGTTTGTTTTACAAGAATTTGGGATTTTACTTGGAGGGTGTCTGACTGTGAAGAATTAGTGGGGGTTACTCACAGGAGATGATGGAGTGTTGGTTTTAGGGAACTTACGCACGTGTAGTGGTTTTTTCTTGCGCTCAATACCACATGCAACAGCAAAAAAGTTCTTCCGAGAGGAAATGATGCATGGAGCTGTTAAGAAACAAAGTACAGCGATTTATTGTATTTTTACCTCTATAATACCCCATGTCTTTAGCTCATCTATGTTTAGTTCTAATTTTTGACCTATTACATTTGGGGTAATATCTAAAGTTAATTTATTGGGTCTGTGAATATATATTTTATTTATACTTCCTTTAATAAAACCAGAATCAATATTAATGCGTAAATTTGATTTACTTGCTATTGAATCCGTAGAATTATCATAATTTCTGTTAAGCAAATGAAAAATGTATGAGGCTTTATTATTCTTTTTATTTTTACGAGGAACAATTGAAATATTACTATTCGTAGGTGTTGTCGAAACTTTCGATGTCAACATTTCTTTAATACCATTTAAATCTGAAATATCTTTTTTTTTACTTCCTAATTGATTAATTATTTCTAATTGTTGACTGGTAAAGTATTGTATATCTGAATTAACAATAATAACGTCATATTGATTTAATTTATTTATAACAAGATCATTTTTACCCCATCCATCACCTGCAGAAATAACATCAAAAGGGATATTATTTTCAATTAAATCCTTCATTGCATTGTAAATAGCATTACTAAATGCTAATCCTGCTTCAGGTGAATATATTAATGCTGTTTTTGTGTTTGGATCATAATCGTTAAATAAATCATTGTTTTTACCAATAAAATCATACAAATCATCATAATGGGTTTCATTATCTGTTTTAAACCAGTGTGGATTCCCAGAACTGTCATAAGCCCATTCATTAATCGGTACCATAAAATTTGCACCATAGGCATATGCTTGTGAAATCCACATGCGGACCTGTTTAGGTCTGTTATTTTGAATGATTGTTATCCAATCTGGACTTGGCAGTGCATTGCAAACAATTCCATAACCTGCTAATTCTGAAATTTTATAGCTTAATATTGGCTTAAATGGATTATAACCTGAAAAATCTACTCCCTGTTCTAATTCTTCGGTAAAAAATTCTATACCACTTACAAAAGTACTTCTATAAGGGTCCTTAACTGGAGAAGATGTACTAAAAGATATATTTTTATCTGATAATGTTTTTGCGTACTCTACTAATTCAGATACTAAATTGCCAATACTATATTGATGAAAAGCAAACCAATCTTTTATTAAAGGAGTAGTACTTAAATTCCAGTAATATCCACCCCAGTTTGTTGATGTTGGAGAATAACCTTTATTCACAAGAAATGTCTTGTAATTAAATGTTGATATATCTGTAATGCCTTTTTCTAATAATTCGGAGTTTGAATATTTTTTTCCCAGATATGTTTTGTATGCATCTAAACTGAAACTAGAAAAATCACCACCATAAGATTTAGCATTAAGTGCTGAAGATGTTTGTGCATCAATCATTATGTAATCTGGACTTGCTTCCAGAGATGTTTTCATCTGGTCCTTTAACCAGTCAATATAATAAGGAGAGTATGAGCTAGTCCAATAGAAGCCAGGGAACCATGGGTAATATATTTTATTCCCATAAAAATCCAAACTTGCTTGATCGGCATGATTTTGTTCTTTAGTTTCAAGGAAACTTGTCAAATAATTTCTACCTGCATCAAATTCAACCCTTGCTTGGCATTTAGCTCCATAACTGTGACAAGATTCTAAATTTGTTTCCCAAGTAGAATTTGGATAACTCCATCCCTTACTAATCCAGCCAACATGAGTCACATTAAACCGGTCATATTTTGATTCATCTGCTGCTCTTGACACAAAGATTGCTGAATGTTCGATTACATCCGTTGCGTTGTCAGAGGCAGAACTTGAAGTTGATACGTCTTCAGTGGAGGAATCACTAGAAGATGATGAGGATGAATTATCAGTACTTTCACAGGATGAAAGAAAAAGGATTGAGAGGATGATGAGTAGATGTTTCACTTGGGTTTCTAATTGGTTCGTGTATTAGGAAAACACAATAATATACCAGGATTTAGGGGGTTTAACAAGAATGTGGGAGTTACTTGGAGGGTGTCTGACTGTGAAGAATTAGTGGGGGTTACTCACAGGAGATGATGGGGTTGGTTTTAGATAGTTATATTTTTCATAGAAAATCTGGGAGTTGCTGAATTCAAAATACTTAATTGGAACTTCGGTTGAATCAACAAATAGTTTCATT
>CAJWPX010000101.1 GCA_913045065.1 uncultured Fidelibacterota bacterium
TCCAATTTATTCAATGTAATTGTTGGGGTGCTACAGCAATGATATTATCAGAATTGAAAGATTGTTTACTGGAGATTTAATTCTGTATCACAGTTTGAACATTTGGTTTGTTTACTTTGTTGTACTTCCTCAAAACAAGTAGGACATTTTTCATTCATTGGTGATTTCTTATCTTCTACTATACCACCTGGAGATTCTGATGCTTTTGTCCATAAAAATGAAACCAAACCGAGTGTTAATAAATAACTAATGATTTCAATTGCACTTGGATTACCATTCCATCCAAATAATCCTTTTGCAAAGACTCCTATGCCACCTTTTTCATGCAAAAGAGGATAGCTACCATCTGTATTTAAAGCCGGATTTATATCCCATAGAGCACCATAATAAGGAATTAACCCTGCTTCTTCGAATTCATGTATTCCATAAGAAACAAGGCCAGCAGCAACAAAGATTAATAATATTGATGTCACATTAAAAAATGTTTTTAAAGGAACTTTTTTACCTTGTACAAAGATTGCGTAACCGATTAGTATTGCTAATATGGCACCAATTAATGAAGTAGTTAATGATAATCCACCGTCTTTGATAAAAATTCCATAAAGAAATAGCACTGTTTCGATTCCTTCTCTAAATACGGAAAGAAATGCAAGACTAAATAAACCAATTGCAACATTTTGATCACTTGCTAATACAGCCGATGCTTGATTTTCTAAACTTTCTGATACATTTTTGTTTCTTGCCATCCAAATAATCATTGTGGATAATAAGACGGCAGCTAGAATCATGACAGTACCTTCAAAAATTTCTTCTGCTTTTCCAGAAAAACCGCCAAGTAACACTTGAAATAATACGGCGAATGCTACACTTGCTATAAGCGCACCAAGTACTCCGTTGATAATACTTTGCCCTAGATGATTTCTACCTGTTTTGCTTACGAATGTATAAAGAATTCCTACAATTAATGCAGCTTCAAGAGTTTCTCTAAATGTTATTAATAATTCGGCCATGATATATCTTATTGAGATTTATTCTCAATTTGGTATGAGAATATATATAAAAATTTTTTATACTTCAATAGTATTGGTAATTTTGGTGGTAGCATGAAAAAAGAATCAAAAAATTTTACATTTCATCAAACAAACATTGGTGATGTTAAATCTATTATTATACCAAGATTAACCAATGCTAATAAAGGTGATTTTGGTCATGCCATCCTTGTTGCAGGTAGCAAAGGGATGATGGGAGCTTGTGTATTATCAGCAAAATCAATTTTACGTTCTGGTGCTGGATTGGTTACGGTGTGCATACCAAAAGCCGGTGAATTAATTATGCAAACATCAGTACCTGAAGCAATGGTTTTGGTTGATTCCAACGATAATAGTATTAGTACTTGTCCTGATTTAGAAAAATACTCTGCGATTGGTGTTGGACCAGGTATTGGCACATCTTTAAAAACAAAAAAAGCTATCTCAGATTTAATTAAAAAAGTAAAAATACCTACAGTTTTTGATGCCGATGCTTTGAATATTATTGCTCAAGATAAGGAATTATTAAAGGATGTTCCAAAAGATTCAGTTTTAACCCCACATGTAAAAGAATTCTCAAGAATTGTAGGCAAATTTGATAACATCAACGATCGTACAGCTTTGCAAGTAGATTTAAGTACAAAATACAAAATCAATATTCTTGTCAAAGGACATGAAACTTGTATGACCGATTCTAATGGGGACATTTTTATCAATACAACAGGAAATCCAGGAATGGCAACCGGTGGAAGTGGCGATGTCTTAACAGGAATTATTACAGGATTAATTTCAAGAGGGTTAAGACCATTTGATGCCATGATAGCTGGGGCTTATTTACATGGGCTATCAGGAGATATTGCAAGAGAATCTCTTGGCGAAGAATCTATGACTGCCCAAGATTTAGTTGATCATCTTGGACAATCATTTTTAAAAGTGATATAGTTACTCGACTATCATATATCCGCGCATAGTTGCAGCATGTGCAATGTATGTACAGATGTATAGATATTTTCCTGGTTTTTTTGGTGCGGTGAATTCAACAGAAGCTTCTTCTTGTTTGTCAGCCAAAACTGTCATTGCTAATATTGTATTACTTGCAAGTGGAGTCCCATCATTCATTTCAGCATATTTCACAACATTTGACGCTTGAGATTCATCTAGTAAAATCACTACGTTGTGAAGCATCTCTCCCATAAAATCTAGTGAAGCATTATTTTTCATAGTGAGTTTTACTTTTGAACCAGCTTTGACAGT
>CAJWPX010000102.1 GCA_913045065.1 uncultured Fidelibacterota bacterium
CGACATCTTCTATTGATCATAATAATTATATTATTGGTGATTATGTATATATGTCCCATTATACAAGTGGACTTCGCATTTTAGATATTGATGATATTTCTAATCCATCTGAAGTGGCATTTTTTGATGTGTATCCATCTAATAATAATACATCTTTCGATGGTACCTGGAGCAATTATCCTTACTTTAACAGTAAAAATGTAGTAGTTACTAGCATTGATGAAGGACTTTTTGTCTTGCGTCCAACTTTCAATATTAATCAACCTTCTGTACCAGCAGGTATTTCATATTCTATTCCAACCGATGGGACAGTTATTTTCTCGTGGAATATTGGTATTGATTCATCAATAAGCTTTAGAGTATATCGAGCTGAAGAACCAGCATTTACTCCTTCATCTTCAAATTTGATTGCAGAATTAGCTTATCCGACAGCAACCTATTCAGATGAAAATCTCGATACAAACAAAGTCTATTATTATAAATTATCTGCGGTGAATCAAGAAGGTACTGAGAGTAATTTTTCTTCAGAGTTTAAAATTAAACCTTTAACATACATTAATGTTCCACCAACCATTGATACAATCTCAAATGTTCAGATGAATGAAGACGGATCTACTGCAGTTTCTCTTACAGGAATTTCTTATGGTGGAGATACAAATTCTCAAGATATTGAAATCTTAGCCTCTACAGCGGATACAAATTTATTTTCTAATTTAACTGTGGATTACAATAGTCCATCCACCACAGGATCGCTTGATTTAATTCCAGAAGCAAATGCAAATGGATCATCTATAATTTATCTTACAGTTAAAGATAATGGTGGAGTCGAAAATGGAGGCGTTGATTCAGTTAAGGTGTCTTTTAATGTAGAGGTATTAGGAATAAATGATGCTCCAAATTCTTTTACTGCTCAGGGAGAATATTTACTCAATATTCTTGATGGTTCTGGATCATTTTTAACAACAGAATATTTATTTATTACCCCAGAAAATGAACAAGATTCATTGCGATTTATGTGGAATCCATCTATTGATGTCGATGGAGATAATATTCAATATCGTATGCTTGGTTATGAAGATTTAGAGTTTTTAACAATGAATACATGGGTTGATGATACATTTATGACATGGGCAATTAAAGACTTAGCAGCCCAAACAGACACGGTAAATGTATCAGACGGTTCGTGGTCTGTAATTGCCACTGATGGACAATCCTTTAAGACAGCAAATACTGGTAGTATAGGTGATTTAAAGATTGATGCAAGGGCGTTGGTACCTGATGTCTTTGATTTACGTCAGAATTATCCTAATCCTTTTACTAGTTCGACTACGATTGAATATGATGTACCTGAAACACAACAAATTGTGCTGCGCATATTTAACATTAGAGGACAATTAGTAAAGACATTGGTAGAGGAAGAACAATCAGCGGGTTATAAGTCTGTTACATGGGATGGAACTAATAATAATGGGGATTCAGTAAGTGCCGGAATATATTTCTGTCAAATGTATACTCCAGCCAATCCATATGGTGGACAATTTATTCGAACCAAGAAAATGTTACGATTAAGGTAAATTGCGTTGAGTTGGCTTCGCAGACTATATGATTGGGCGCTTTCTTGGGCAAATAGCCCTTATGCAGTTCCTGCTTTATTCACGGTGTCTTTTGTAGAATCATCTTTTTTTCCTATTCCGGCTGATCCATTGTTGATTGCATTAGTATTAGGGTTGAGACAACGTGCTTTTTATTATGCATTCATTTGTACAGCAGGATCCGTATTAGGAGGCATATTTGGATATTTTGTAGGATCGTTTTTATGGTGGACGGAGGCTATGGAATTTTCTAGTATTGCCACTTTTTTCTTTACTTATATGCCAGGATTTACTGAAGAATTATTTTATAATATTCAAACACAATATGAATCATACAATTTTGTAGTAATTTTTACTGCCGCATTTACCCCTATTCCTTATAAAGTTTTTTCAATTAGCGCAGGAGCATTTGATATCAATTTCTTTACTTTTGTTGTAGCATCAATTCTTGGAAGAGGATTGCGTTTCTATGGAATTACAATTGTGTTGTGGTACTTTGGTAAACCAGTGAAAAGGATAATTGATAAATATTTTGATCTTCTTGCTATTCTTTTATTGTTAATTTCAATTATTAGCTATATCATCATTGTCTACATTTTCTAAATATTATTAAAAAAAAGGATTGATATGAAAAAAATATTATTA
>CAJWPX010000103.1 GCA_913045065.1 uncultured Fidelibacterota bacterium
CGTGCTTTAAAAAAATGAAAGTTATAGTTTTACAACACATTAAAATTGAAGATCCCGGATATATAAAAGATTTAATGATAAAAGATAGTGTCGAGTTAACCACCATTGAATTAGATGAGGGCCAAAAAATACCATCAGATTTATCAAAATTTGATGCAATGTTTTGTATGGGTGGACCAATGGATACATGGATGGAAAAAGACTATCCCTGGTTGATTGAAGAAAAGAAAAAAATAAAAGAATTTGTTGTAGATTTAAATAAACCATACCTAGGTTTTTGTCTTGGTTGTCAGTTATTGGGAGAAATATTAGGTGGAAAGGTTGCTAAATCAAACAATCCAGAAATAGGAATGTTGGAAATAAATTTTATAGAAAATAGAAAAAATGACTTATTATTTTCAGAATTTCCAAACAAAATAATCTCATTACAATGGCATTCTTATGAAGTTCAAGGTTTAGAAAATAACAAAGATGTTTCTCTTTTAGCGTCTTCTAAAGAAACTAAATATCAAATATTTAAATATAAAAACCATGCATATGGTATTCAATTTCATATTGAGGCAAAAGATACAACAGTGAAGGAGTGGGGATGTGTGTCAGAATATAAATCAGCTTTGGAAAAACAACTAGGAGAAGGTGCACTTGAAAAATTTGATAAAGAAGCTCAAGTAAATATGAAGAATATGAATAATTATTCTAAGGTTCTTTATGAAAATTTTAAAAAAATAATTTAAAAAAAATCATTAATTTCAAAATGTTCAATAAAGGAACCTTTGTTTACTGTTCTTTCACAAAATCATAAAGCTTCATGTCATTTGTTATCAAATTTATAAATAATTAATCTATTGGATAATTCCAAGCATCGCCACCAACAACTTTTGATATTGCAGAGAAATCCTTAGTATCATTGCCTTCTTCGCAAAACTTATTATAAATTTCTAGAGCCATAGATCCAAGTGGAGTAGAGGCTTTAGCTTGTTTTGCGCATTCATTTGCTAATTTTAAATCTTTGTTCATCATGCCAGCAGAAAATCCTGGTCGATAATTATTATTTGAAGGAGTTCCTTCGATTAGACCAGGCAAGGGTGGATAAACAGATATTGGCCAACTATTACCTGATGCATTTTTCATAATTTCATGAACTTTTTTAATATCTATGTTTAATCTCTTTGCTAACATCAAAGATTCAGAAGCTGCAATCATTGTAATTCCTAAGGACATGTTGTTACAAATTTTTGCACCATTGCCACTTCCAAGTTCTCCAGCATGAAATATATTTTTACCCATAATTTTTAGCAAAGGTAATGCAAGATCAAAAGCTTCTTTAGTTCCACCAACCATAATATTTAATGTTGCTTTTTGTGCTCCCATTACACCACCACTGACTGGAGCATCAATCATTTTAATTCCATTTGAAGTAGCATTTTTTCCTATCTCTATAGAAGTTTGAATATCAATTGTAGAACAATCAATAAGAAGACAATTTTTTGATACTTTATTAATTATACCATTGTCACCCAAATAAACTTCTTTTGAATTTTTACCTTCTGGAAGCATTGTGATTACTGTTGTCACATCATTTGTTATTAGAGCATCTAAATTTTCTACAACATCAAGTTTTTTTTCTTTTGCTTTTTCAACCATTTTTTTTGAAACATCAAAAACTTTAACTTTTTTCCCTGCTTTCATTAAATTTTCAGCCATTGGATTTCCCATATTACCAACGCCAATAAACGCGATTAACTCAGACATAATTACTCCTTTTATTTTGGCATATTAGTTGCGCCAGTTTCAGATCGAATAATTTTACCATCTTTTATAATATAGACGACTAAAACTGCCTGTCTTGAACCATCTTTAAAAGATATAAAATAATGAGCTACTCCTATTTCATTATTTTCATAAATGATCCGACAACTTTCTGTCTTGGGAGCATCAGGACTAATTAACCATTTACTTAATTCATCTCTGGGAATTTCTTCTCCAGTTGAATGCTTTACCCAAACATAATCTTCACTAACCACTTCATTATATGCTTTTAAATCTTGATTATCTTGAGCATCAATAAGTTTTTGTATAACAGACATTTTTTATCCCCTTTATTTTTTTACAATTAGAATATATAAAACTAAATCCAGCTGGGAAATGGAAGACCTTTTTCTTGTAAAAACTTTTTATTAAACATCTTAGAGTTGTATCTATCTGATTTATCACAAAGAA
>CAJWPX010000104.1 GCA_913045065.1 uncultured Fidelibacterota bacterium
TTGCGAAACAAATTAACAAAAATGACTTAAATGCAAATCTTCAAACAATATATAGTTTAGAACTTGGAGATCTTTTTTCTGAAATGGGATTGTTTGATGAATCATTTGAACACTATCTTAGTACAAGAAAATCAAATATTGATACAAAAGCTAATAAGAGAATAAATCAAAGATTAAATCAATTATTAAAAATGGATCTTAGCGAAAAGAATTTGTCATCTTTACAATTATTAGAAACTGATTTAATTAACTTAAATATATTAAAGCTTGCACACGCTTTTTTGCTCGCTAGGAATCAATCAGAAAATTGGAAAAATGTATTTTCTTCAGTGGATTATTCCATGTTATCTAGGGAGTTTAGATCTTCTTATAATTATCTAAAGAAAAATGTGCCATACGATAATTATTCTATAGCAAAAATTGGAGTAGTTTTACCTCTAAGTGGAGATAATTCAGAATATGCACAAGCTTTTCTCTCAGGACTTCAAAAAGGGAGTGAATTATTAAAAAGCAAGAATAAAGCTTCCTATGTTATTTATGATAATCGAGGGAGTCAATTAAGTACAATTAAGGCATTTAATGAACTTTATTCTTTTCATAAAGTAGATGCAATCATAGGCCCTACTAATAGTCAAAATTTAATATCAGGAGCAACAGCTTTATCAAAGTCTGAAATACCAATCTTTGCACCTGGATCAATTGATGAAGATATCCATTCTATCAACAGCAATGTTCATTTATTGAATTCTTCTCTTGATTATAAAAATGAAATTTTAGCTAATCATATAATTAACAACCTTCAGTTAGAGAAAATTGCAATTATTGCCCCTAAAACAAATGATGGAATCAAAGAAGTTGATTCATTTTTAGAGCAAATGAATAGACTAAATAAAGAGCCAGTATCAATTCAGTGGTATGAAAACACTGAACCAGTAGATTTAAGAGGTATTTTTACAGAATTAAGAGAAGTAGCATGGGAGATTCAACATGCAGATGACTACAAAGAATTTTTGGGAGTAGATATCGATACTCTTGATGCAATGTTTGATTTTGATTCAGACGATGTTTATGATATGTTTGATTTTAACAACCAGGACGAAGAGATTGATTCAACGAAAGTTATTCTGGATGTAATTGATGGTGTATTTTTGCCATTATCTGGTGAAGGATTGACATATGTAGGTACGCAAATTGCTCTTGCAAATTTGGAAACACAGTTTTTTGGTAATGAGCTATGGTTAGACTTAGATTTTATAAATCAAGAGAATATATCTTCGCATATTATTGGAATGTATTTTGTTAGTAGTTTTTTACCTAATTATAGAGTTGGTAATCAATTTGATTACAATCCAGAATTAAATAATGCTTTTCATTATGGTCTTGATTTATCTCGCTTTATTAATTCTACAATAGAAGATGATAAAAGTTTTAACATGTCCAATCAAGATTCGAATAGATCTTCTTCCACCAGAAAGTTTGATTTTAGTTCGGGTAAAGTAAATACAGACATTAATTTATTTAAATATTCAAACAGACGATTAATTAAAACCGAAATTATCAATAATCCAACTAATTCACATGTTGATTGATTATTCTGAAAGAATAAATATAAAGAATTTAAATATTTTATTTTCACTATCTGATTTTGCTCAGTCTTTAGAGGATATTTCTGTTATAAGAATGAATCAAACTCATTCTAATCAATCAATTTTTTTAAACCAATTTTCTAAACAATATGAATATTCAGATGGCATATTTAGTTCAAATAATCAATTAATTTTAGAAGTAAGTGTTGCAGATTGTATGCCAATCTTCTTTGCAGACAAAAATAAAAACTTTTTTGGAGTTGTGCATGCAGGTTGGAAAGGTTTAGCCGAAGGTATTATTGAAAACAGTATTGAACTGTTAATAAACGAAGGTTTTAGATTAGATAGTGTAAAAGTTTTAATTGGTCCATCAATAAGGCAGGATAATTTTGAAGTAAAGAATGATGTTGCAGACCTTTTTGATGATAGATTTTCAACATTAAAAGATGGGAAGATTTTTTTAAGTTTACAAAAGATTGCAATGAGTAAATTAAATGCTTATAACATTCACGATGTGATGGATATAGAAGAGTGTACTTATAATACTCCTGCTTACTATTCATATAGGCGAAATAAAACAGAGAAAAGAATGAAAGGAAGAATTTATTGGGATGAATGAATTAAT
>CAJWPX010000105.1 GCA_913045065.1 uncultured Fidelibacterota bacterium
GTAATTATAACCCTTATCTTTTTAACTAATTACTCAGAATTATTAGCACAATCAATTCAATGGAATAATGATGAAAGTGGATTTTATAGAATTAAGGACAATGAATTAATACTTCATAGTACAAATGGAGATAAAGAAATTATTATAATAAGTAAAAAAGATTTATCACCAATCAATTCCAGCCCTCTCAAACTAAAAGGATATCAATTTTCAATTGATAGAAACAAAGCATTAATTTTTACTAATACAAAAAGGGTATGGAGACAAGAAACAAAAGGAGATTATTGGATTTTAGATTTAAATAACAAAAAATTAACAAAACTTGGAAAGGGGTTACCAGAATCTAGTTTAATGTTCGCGAAATTTTCTCCAGACGGAAACAATGTCGCTTATGTTAGTAAAGAAAATGCAAATAAAGTAAGAAATAGCACTACTAATGCAAATATCTTTATTGAAAATTTATCGAATAATCAAATTAAAAAACTCACAAGTTCAAATGGAACAAAAAAACTAATTAATGGAACTTTTGATTGGGCATATGAGGAAGAATTTAATTGTAGAGATGGATTCTTATTTAACAATTCTGGAACTAAGATTGCATTTTGGCAAATTGATGCAAACCAAGTTAGAGATTTTTATATGATGAATAATACTGATTCTATTTATTCATTTAATGTCCCAGTAGAATATCCAAAAGTTGGACAAAATCCTTCTCCTGCTAAAATTGGAATAATAGATTTAATAAATAATAACTCAATCACTTGGATAAAAATTCCAGGAGCACCTAATAATAATTATTTGCCAAGAATGACTTGGTCACCAAATTCTGATGAATTATTTATTCAACAACTTAATCATAAACAAAATCATAGTAAATTATTCATTGCAAATACATCAACAGGTTCAACAAAATTACTAATGGAAGAAAAAGATAATGCTTGGGTTGATGTTAGAAGCTCTTGGCCAAATCAAGTTCAAGCTGGATGGAAATTTATTAATAAAGGAAAAGAATTTTTATATACTACTGAAAAAGATGGATGGTCTCATGTTTATAGATTCAATATCAATACAAAAAAAGAGTATTTAATTACAAAAGGAGAATATGATGTACTCCAGACTCTAGCAGTAGATGAAAAATCCAAACTACTATATTTTATTGCTTCTCCAAATAATGCAACTCAACGATATCTATATAAAGTTAGTCTTGACGGAAAAGGAAAACTTGAAATGGTAACACCAAATGAATTAGAAGGATCACATAATTACCAAATTAGTCCTAAAGCAAATTTTGCCTTTCACAATTTTTCAAATTACTACACAAAACCAATGAGTCAATTAATTCAACTTCCTTCACATAATGCCATAAATAAAGGGGAAAGCATATCTGAAAAATTTGATCCTTCACTAAAAGATAATCATCCATTAAATTTCTTTCAAATTACAACAGTTGATAATGTAACAATGGATGGATGGATTGTCAAACCAAAAAATATGGATCCAAATAAAAAATATCCTATTTTATTTTATTTCTATAGTGAACCAGCAGGAACAACAGCTGTTGATAGATATGGTGTTGGAAACAATAGGCTTTATAATGGTGACTTAAGAGAAGACGGCTACGTGTATGTATCCTTTGATGGCAGAGGAACACCCTCACCTAAAGGAAGAGCTTGGAGAAAAGCAATATATAGAAGCATAGGGAAAGTAAACGTTAGAGATATGGGAATGGGAGCATTAGAAGTTTTTAAAAAATTTGATTTTGTAGACACTACAAGAGTAGCCGTTCATGGATGGAGTGGTGGTGGTTCAGCTACCCTAAATTGTTTGTTTCAATACCCAAACATTTTTCATACTGGAATTGCAGTTGCAGCAGTTGCTAACCAACTTACATATGATAACATCTATCAAGAACGATACATGGGAATACCATCAGAAACTAAACAAGATTTTATTGATGGTTCTCCGATAACACACGCAAAAAATTTTAAAGGAAACCTCTTGTATATGCATGGAACAGCAGATGATAACGTACACTATCAAAATGCAGAAATGCTTATAAACGAATTAATAAAACACAAAAAAGTATTTTATTTTATGGCTTATCCTAACAGATCACATGGCATTCGAGAAAATAATGCTTATCCTCATGTCGCTATGATGTTCACAGATTTT
>CAJWPX010000106.1 GCA_913045065.1 uncultured Fidelibacterota bacterium
CAAGTCTTTTAGGATTTATTTCATGGCCAACTCTTGCAAGACGTGTTCGAACACATTTGTTAACTGAGAGAAGTCAAGAGTATATTCTTGCTGCACAACTATGCGGTGCATCATCCACACACATAATTATTCGCCATTTATTGCCGAGCTTTACTAGCTACATTATTGTCGATTTAGTTATTAGCTTTCCTTATATGCTTTTATCGGAAACCGCTCTGAGTTTCATTGGTTTGGGTTTGAGAGAGCCAGTTAATTCGCTTGGTGTTTTATTGCAAAACGCAACCAAAGCGGACGTTTTATTAAATTACCAATGGTATTTTCTCCCAGTATTATTCTTAATCATATTAATTTTGTCATTTGTTTTTGTAGGGGATGGTCTCCGGGATGCAGCTGATCCTCATAAAAATAAATGATATCCATGAATGCTTTATTAGATATTAAAAATTTAAGTGTACAGTTTGATACAGACGAAGGAAGAATTCTTGCCGTTAATAACATTTCTTTGTCATTAAATGCAGGTGAGGTTTTAGGTATAGTTGGAGAATCTGGATCAGGCAAATCAGTTACAGCAAAATCAATAATGCAACTTAACCCTGATAATACTCATTATGATGAGACGGGTGAAATAATAATTGATAATGAAAATGTTTTACGCTTTACGTCAAAAGAAGATTTAAAAAAAATTCGGGGCGGTAAAGTTTCCATGATTTTTCAGGAACCTATGGCAAGTTTTGCTCCCGCTATTAAAATTGGAAAACAAATGGTTGAACAATTACTTTTGCATAAATCAATAAACAAAGAAGAGGCAAAATCTATTTCTATAGATATGCTGAAGCGAGTGGGGATTGCTGATGCGGACAAAAGATTTAATCAATATGCTTTTGAATTGTCAGGAGGAATGAGACAGCGAGCAATGATTGCTATGGCTTTATCAACAATGCCAAAATTATTACTTGCCGACGAGCCCACAACAGCTCTAGATGTAACGATTCAAGCACAAGTGATTAATTTAATGAAAGACATCATTGCAGAATACAAAATGGGAGTTATGTTTATTACACATGATTTAGGTGTTATTGCGCAAACGGCAGATAATGTTGCTGTAATGTATTTAGGCAATATAGTTGAAAGTGGCCCAGTTAAAGAAATTATCAAGAATCCCAAACACCCATATACCCAAGGACTAATTGATGCCCTTCCCGATATAGATAATCTTGATGCCCCCTTAAAACCGGTCCCCGGAAGTATTCCCAGTCCTTTGGAGAGACCGCCAGGTTGTGTTTTTCATACGAGATGTAAAATATACGAGGAAGGATTATGCAATAATGAAGAACCTCAACTAAAATCTTTTTCATCTAATCATAAAGTTGCTTGTTTGAAAGTAGATTCCAATGAATGATAAAATGAGCAACGAACTGGTTTCTGTAAAGAATGTCTCGGTAGAATTTGACTACCAGGATAATTTTTTATCCCGTAAGCAGAAAATTCAAGCTGTTAAAAATGTCAATTTATCAATAAAAAAAGGTTCCTTTGTTGGATTGGTTGGAGAATCTGGTTCTGGCAAAACAACACTTGGTAGGGCAATCCTTGTTGCAAATAAAATCACCGAAGGCCAAGTTATATTTCATGATGAAGAAAAGGATTATGATCTTGGGTCAATTTCAAAAAAAGAATTAAAAGAATACAGAAAATTATCACAATTAATATTTCAAGATCCCTATGCAGCCTTAAGTCCCAGAATGACAGTAAGAGATATTCTTGCTGAACCTTTAGAAGTGATGAAAATTACTAAAACACGCGCAGAAACAGATGACCGTGTTAGAGAAATTGCTTCCAAGTGTCGTTTAAATTTAGAACATTTACGAAGATTTCCCCATGCCTTTTCAGGCGGGCAACGACAGCGGATATCAATTGCAAGGGCCCTTGTAAGTAATCCAAAATTTATTGTGGCAGATGAAAGTGTAGCCGCATTGGATGTATCAATTCAGGCTGACATCCTAAATTTATTAAAATCTTTGCAAAAAGATTTAGATCTCACTTATCTATTTATTAGTCATGATCTTAGTGTAGTCGCGCATATTTGTGATGAGGTAGCCGTTATGTATCTTGGTCGCATAGTTGAACATGCCCCCACAAGAGAACTGTTTTCTAATCCAAAACATCCCTATAC
>CAJWPX010000107.1 GCA_913045065.1 uncultured Fidelibacterota bacterium
GCTTTGGAGTCCTACCAAAAATGAAATAAAAAATACCCAGGCATGGGAATTTATCCAGGAGGTTAATAATAAATTCGAGATAAATTTAGATAGTTTTCGTGATTTGTATCAGTGGTCTTGTGATTTTCCTGAGTCTTTTTGGGGGTTATTTTGGAGCTACTCTTTAATTAATGCTGATAGAAACCCAACAAATGTTTTAAAAAATGGAAACGACTTTTTAGGATCGGAATGGTTTTCAGATGCAAAACTAAATTTTGCAAAAAATCTCTTATTAAATAGAGATAAAAAACCAGCCATCATATTTTGGGGTGAAGATAAACATAAAAGCACCTTAACTCATCTTGAACTATACAATCAGGTTGCAAAACTATCTCATTGGCTTAAGCAAAATGGCGTCAAAAAGGGAGATCGTGTTGCTGGCTTCCTCCCTAATATGCCAGAAGCAGTGGTCTCAATGTTAGCTACATCTAGTATCGGTGCTATCTGGACTTCGTGCTCACCAGATTTTGGAGTTCAAGGCGTTTTAGACCGATTTGGTCAAGTAGAACCTAAGATTTTTATTTGCGTAGATTCCTATTTTTACAACGGTAAGGTCTTTAATTGCCTTGAAAAAAATAAAAAAATAATTTCTAAGTTGCCATCTATCCAAAAAACTTTGTTAGTTCGTTATGTTGATGATAAAGCTTCATTTGATAATCTGAATTCGTTTTCTACTTTTGATGAAATTATAAATCAAGAGTTAACTCCTGAATTGAATTTTGAATCGGTGGGTTTTAATGAACCGCTCTATATTTTATTTTCATCAGGAACCACAGGAGTCCCAAAGTGTATTGTTCACGGTGTAGGAGGAACCTTAATCCAACATAAAAAAGAGCATACATTGCACTGTAATATAAAAAGTGGAGAAAGGGTCTTCTTCTTTTCAACATGTGGCTGGATGATGTGGAATTGGCTTGTCAGTAGTTTGGCTTCCGGCGCAACACTGATGCTTTATGATGGTTCACCCTTCTTAAATGATAATGACAATATTTTGTTTGATTATGCCGAACAAGAAAACTTTGATATTATGGGTGTTTCTGCAAAGTATTTAGATAGCTGCAGAAAAAAGCGCTTAAATCCCAATAAAAGTCACAACTTAGATTCATTGAGAATGGTTTTGTCTACTGGCTCCGTGCTGAGTAATGATTGTTTTGATTATGTCTATGATAGCATTAAGAAAAAGGTGTGCCTTTCATCCATTTCAGGGGGTACCGATATTGTTTCCTGTTTCGCTTTAGGGTCACCAATGCTTCCTGTTTATCGTGGTGAATTACAAACTCGTGGCCTTGGATTATCAGTCGAAGTTTTTAATGACAAAGGAGAGTCAGTGGTTGGTGAAAAGGGGGAGCTGGTTTGTACTAAAACTTTTCCTTCTAAGCCTATAGGTTTTTGGAATGACGATGAGAGGAAAAAATATCATCAGTCATATTTCGATCGTTATCCTAATGTTTGGTGTCACGGCGACTTTGTAAATCTTAACGAGGATGGAAGGTTGGTTTTTTATGGGCGATCTGACACGACTCTAAACCGGGGAGGAGTTAGAATTGGCACAGCAGAGATATATAGAGAGGTTGAAAAGTTCAATGAAGTTTTAGAATCGATAGTTGTAGAGCAGACCTGGGAGGGCGAAACCAGAATTGTATTGTTTGTAAAATTAACCCTTCAAACGAAACTAGTTAATGACTTAAAAGAAAAGATAGTTAAACAAATCAGAACTAATACATCGCCTAGGCATGTGCCAGATGTAATTATTCAGGTGTCTGATATTCCAAGAACTAAGAGTGGAAAAATTGTTGAACTTGCTGTTCAGAAGGCAATTCATAACTTGCCGATAGATAATAAAACAGCTCTAGACAACCCTGAAGTCATGCAGGAATATTATCAGCTTTGTTCTGGTCCAAATAGCCTACTTTAGCAAGGCATATTTAACACCTGAGACTGATGTCGTATAACTAATTGTTGTCCAAGGTTATAATATTGTATTGTTCAAATAAGGAGTTATATTTTGGCTAAACTTTATTTTTACTATTCTTCAATGAATGCTGGTAAATCGACATCTTTACTCCAATCTGCATACAATTATCAAGAACTAGGTATGAACTCTTTTTTATTAACTGCAGA
>CAJWPX010000108.1 GCA_913045065.1 uncultured Fidelibacterota bacterium
GCAATTATGGCAGTTCCTGGACACGATGAACGTGATTGGGAGTTTGCAAAAAAATATGATTTACCAATCAAAGAAGTGGTGAAGGGGGGAGACGTCACAGAAGCAGCTTTTATAGACAAGGGAGATGCTATAATTGTGAATTCTTCGCACCCAGATACACTCTCAATTGATGGATTAACAGTTGAAGAAGCTATCAAGAAAACAATTCAATATATTGAAAAAGAAGGATTAGGTACTGGAGCAGTAAATTACAAGTTAAGAGATTGGTTGTTTTCTAGACAACGTTATTGGGGAGAACCTTTTCCAATTATTCATACAGATGATGGGTCAGAAACGGTTAAAGAAGAAGATCTCCCTGTGATGTTACCAGAAGTAGAAAATTATAAACCATCAGATGATGGAAAATCTCCACTTTCTACTATCAAAAACTGGGTTGAAGTAAAAGATTCATCTGGTAATATTGTTGGACTTAGAGAAACAAATACGATGCCTCAATGGGCGGGTTCCTGTTGGTATTATTTGCGTTTTACCGATCCGTTAAATACCGATAATTCATGGTCCGAAAAGAAAGAAAAATACTGGATGCCAGTTGATTTATATATTGGAGGACAAGAACATGCTGTACTGCATTTATTATATTCAAGATTTTGGCACCATGTATTACACGATTTAGGTCTTGTATCAACGAAAGAACCCTTTAAAAAATTATACAATCAGGGAATGATTTTAGGAGATGATGGAGCCAAAATGAGTAAATCAAGAGGGAATGTTGTTAATCCTGATGATATTATCGATGAATACGGCGCCGATTCAATGCGATTATATGAAATGTTTATGGGACCACTCAATAAATCAAAACCATGGAATACTAAAGGATTACAAGGATGTTACAGATTTATCAACAAATTATGGGCTATTATTGTCGATGAAGAAGGGAAGTTGTCCTCAAAAATAGCAGAAGATGTTACTCCAGATAAAGAAACATTACATCTCCATCATACTACCATTAAAAAAGTGGGGGATGATATTGAAAATCTTCACTTTAATACTGCAGTTTCTCAATTAATGATTTATTGCAATCATCTACAAAAATGTAACAAGATTTCAAGAGATTTAATCGTAGATCTTGTTAAGGTATCAGCACCATTTATGCCACATCTTTCGGAAGAATTCTGGTCATTGTTAGGCAATAAAGACTCTCTTGCATACGAAAATTGGCCTGATTACGATGAACAACTAACTCAGACTGATGAAGTGACAGTTGTGGTACAAGTAAATGGTAAATTAAGGGCAAATATTACTTTAGCAAAAGATTCTGATGAAACGACTGCTGTAGATGCAGCATTAGCGCTTGAAAAAGTAGAAAATTATACTTCAAAAGGATCTATTGTAAAAACGGTCTATGTACCAAATAGATTACTAAACTTTGTCGTCAAGTAAACCAATTGCTTTAACCGTCATCCAATTCGAGAAAAATCCAATTAAGAAGATGATCTTTTGTGCAGAGGCTTGCACCATTAATCCATGGGCTGATTCCCATGGTTTTGGACCATACCACATTACACAGATGTAACCAATGGTAGCAACTGAATAAAATAGTAGTATCCAACCATATTTATTATCAATTGCATTTGATTTCAGAAATAAATATCCAAAAAGAGCAGTCCCAAAACACCCAAAATAGAAAATATTGTTAGCAAACAGGATATGAGCAGCATATAAAGAAGGAACATCCGCTGGGGTTAATGCAACCCCAATCGTAGAAAAACAGGCGATTATTGATGCAATTTTGGCCAAAGAAGCTATATTTTGATCTATATCATTAAGATAGTTTGTCATATAGTATATAAATCGACCATAAAAGATTCCGAAAATAACCATAGCATTATTAAATACAAAACTAGAGAAAAAGTTTAAATCACCAGAATGACTAGTGGTTCTGCCAAGATCGCTTAGAAAATTAGTACAGAAATTATAGAAGGTAGCAATATCTTTAATAGCATAGGTTCCGCCAGCATAAAGGGGCATTGCTACAAATATTGCTACGATGTAGAGTAATAGGGCACATCTTGTTTGTTTTACTAGTCTATTTTTATTCATCTCATCAATTATACATAATATATATTATGCGCAAATTATACCTGTAAAACAGGT
>CAJWPX010000109.1 GCA_913045065.1 uncultured Fidelibacterota bacterium
TTTTTATTATTAAAAGTGATTATCTTTCATAAATAATCAATAATTTAGACTGGAGTATAGCAGAGTTATCTCAAAATCAGCAAGAATCAATTATTAATTATATATATATCAATAATATATGAATAATCTAAAAGAAAAAAATAAGTTTCAAATAGATGATGCTTCTGAAGATATGAGGTTAGATAACTATCTTCTTAAAACAATCAGGGATGTTCCTAAATCAAAAATTTACAGCATTATTAGAAAAGGAGAAGTTAGGGTTAATTCCAAGCGAGTGAAGCCCTTGTATAAATTAAAAATAGATGATCTTGTTAGAATTCCACCTAATTTAATTAAAAATCAAAGCCAGAAAAAAAAATCATCTATTAAATATAAAGATCTTAATTGGATTGAAGACATTATTATTCATGAAGATAAATCCTTTCTAGTATTGAATAAGCCTAGCGGTATTGCGGTTCATGGAGGTAGCGGTGTTAGCAGTGGGTTAATTGAGCTTCTCAGAGCACATAGAGACAATAATAAAGAAGATCTTGAATTGGTTCATCGATTGGATAAGGAAACAAGTGGCTGTTTGTTAATATCAAGAAAAAGATCAAAATTAAGATTGCTCCATAAATATTTTAGAGATGGAAGAGTTGAAAAAACATATTTAGGGTTATTAATGGGTAGTTTTAAAAAAAAGAGCTTTTTAGTTGATCAACCATTAAAGATTAATAGGGATAATAATCAAAGAAAGGCTGTTCCTGATAAGCATGGTAAGAGGGCTATCACTGAATTCAATTTAGTCGAAGAATTTAATAATTGTGCATTATTTCAAATAAAACCTATTACAGGGAAGACTCATCAGATTAGAGCTCATGCAAATTTTATTGGTAAACCACTTGCAGGAGATCAAAGATACAATCCTAAGCCAGACTGTTTAGAAAATATTGGACTGAAAAGATTATTTTTACATGCAGCATCAATTTCATTTCCATTACCAAATGATTCTGAAAAAAAGATCACTATAGAGTCAAATTTAGGAAAGGAATTAATTAGTGTTATTGCTAAATTAAGAGTCTAGTGTATTTAATAGCCATTGAATTGGTAACCCAATAATAGCTTCTTCGTCTTCAGTTTGTACTTTATAGATAAGCTTTCTGAACAGACTTGATTCCATTTTTACACCAGCTGTTGTATTTAAGTTCTCTTCTGAATCTAAGTAGTTTTTAAGCATTTGATCATTAAAATCTTTGAACGAGATTGTGGTGATATCAATATGATGGTATTGGAGGTTTTCATTTTTATTAATTAATGCAATCCCAGTAAAAAATATAACATCTTCTTTTGAAAACTTTTTTATCGTATTAAAGGCGTCCTCATAATTCATGGGTTTCCCGAGTATAGTACCCTTAAACGAGGCAACCTGATCTGATCCAATGATAAAACTATCAGGTTCGCTATTAGATATCTTTTTAGCCTTTGATAACGCTAATCTCAATGACAAATCTTTAGCGGACTCTTTTTTTCTAGGTGTTTCATCAATATCTGGGGTACGTATTGAAAAATTTTTTATGTACTTTTTAAGTAGTCTGGATCTATAAATAGAACTTGATGCTAGAATAATATTGTTCTTTTTAATACTTTCGCTCATTAGTGATTAATAATCTGAAAAGCTTTATTGATAGAATATTGATGAATTATATAGTTGCATAAGTAATGTTTAAACAAATATTCAGTTTTAAAGAAATATTTGATTTGTCTCAGAAAAAAGCAAATCTCATTAAAGATTACCCTGCAAACTTACACATTAGACTGAGTGAAATGCTTGTTAACGATAATGATAAGCAAATAAATGCAATATCTATAAACATGCAGTTTAGTCAGGATTCATCTTTGCAACCTCTTTTAGAAGGTGAGGTAATTGTTAATCTGCGTTTAAAATGTCAACGATGTCTCGGGCCTATTCATTGGCAAGATAAAATTATAATTTCGGTTGGGTTTGATGAAGATAATAATGAACAAGCAAATAATCAATCTCAAATTGATAAGATAGAAATAGAAGATGAAGGAATTTCAATAAAAAAAATCGTTGAAGATGAGATATTGTCAACAATGCCAATGTCAGTAATGCATAAAAGTATTGAATTATGTGAAAATATAGATA
>CAJWPX010000110.1 GCA_913045065.1 uncultured Fidelibacterota bacterium
AATACAAATCGTGCTGAAAAAAAATTGGTAGCTACAAAAGGACAAGGTGAAAAAATATCATTAATTCCTACTGGCAATGATAAAGAAGAAGCTCTTGCAGTTGCTGATTCTATTAAAAAAGATATCAAAATAAATAAAAGTACGTTTCAAGATTTTGCAATCCTTTACAGAACAAATGCTCAATCAAGAATTATAGAGCAGATTTTAATGAGAGAAGGTTTACCATATAGTATAGTTGGAGGCACAAAATTTTATGATAGAAAAGAAATAAAAAATGTTCTTGCCTATCTTATTTTAATTTGTAATCGAAATGATAATGTGGCATTAAAAAGAATCATCAATTTTCCTGTTAGAGGAATTGGTGAGAAGACAATTAAACTTCTTAATGATTCAGCAAACAAAAAGAAAATATCTTTATTTGAAAGTTTACAATTTGCTAAAGAATTAAAATTAAGAAATAAACAATGTGATGCAATTTTAAATTTTTATCATTCAATTAATAAGTTTCATGATTTATTAGAAAAATTAGATTGCAAAGAATTATTTCGTGTGATTCTAGAAGAATTTAATATTGAATACTATTATAAGAATAATCCAGTAGAACAAGATCGTTATAATAATATCCAAGAATTAAAGTCCAGTATTGATTATTTTGCTGAAACTTCTGGTGCAGGATTAAGAGAATTTTTACAAGAAGTAGCATTATACACTGATTTGGATGATTGGAACAATAAACAAAATTCTATTACACTCATGACCATACATGCAGCAAAGGGACTAGAATTTCCCACAGTTTTTATTACTGGATTAGAACAAGGTCTTTTCCCCTTAATGAGAATAGATGACTCCAGTGATCAATTTGAAGAAGAAAGAAGATTATTTTATGTTGCATTGACAAGAGCTATGGAAAAAGCCTACTTATTAAATGCACATTATAGAAGAAGATTTGGGTCGCAAAACACTTCATCTTTTGTTCAATCTGATTTTTTAAATGAAATCAATGAGGATTCATTAAAAATAAAGAAATATAAAAGTGTATATACTAAACGCATTGTTAGTTCAGTTAATGGTAAAACAATGAGAGTTGCTAGAACAGTTACTGAATTTGATGATTTTTCAGTAGGAGATATGGTACAACACAATCTTTTCGGTGTTGGAACAATTATTGTTCTGAATGGTTCTGGAGAGAATCAAAAAGTTGGTATAGAATTTAAAGATGGTCTAAAAAAGAAGTTAATTGTGAAGTATGCTAACCTAAAAAGGATAGATTAGAAAATTTATTTAATGTAATTTGAACGATGGAAAAATTAATACCATGTAGGTTCCATATTGAAGTTGGAGCAGTACTCAAATCAGAAGGTATGAGAACAACAAAACAACGTTTAGAGATATGGGATGAGTTATCTTCAACTGATGCTCACCGAGATATTGAAACTATTTTGAAATCTTTAATTAAAAAGAAGATAAATGTATCAAGGGCTACCCTATATAGAACAATTGATGTATTTGTTAAACATAATTTGTTAAAGAAAGTCTCTTTTGCAAACGGCAAAATTCTTTATGAACATAACAAAAAATCTATTAGTCCAAAACATGATCATATTTTATGTGAAGATTGTGGTGAAATCTTCGAATTTTTTGATCATAATATTACTGTTTTAGAAAACGAAATTGCTAAAAAATTAAATATGAAAGTTACGCAAAGAACTCATCAACTTTCTGGTGTGTGCAATAGTAAAAATTGTTCTCATCTTACTAATTAATCTTCAAATGAAATCTGTTCTTATCAATAATTTAGTTTCTAATGTGAAACTTCAAGGTTTTTATTTATGCATTGAAAAAAAACTACGAAAGAAAAAAGATGGATCACCTTATATTGATTTGCTACTTCAAGATAAATCTGGTCTGATAAGAGGAAGAATTTGGGATAATGTTCATATACTTGCTAAGAAATTTGATGTTGGAAATCCAGTTGCTTTAAAAGGTGTAACTTATAGTTATGGAGAGAATCTTTTTATAAAAATAAAAAATATTAATAGAGCATCTATTGATAAATATAAGAAATATGGTTTTGTACCATCAGATTTAATTCCTACTTCAAAACAAAATGTGAAACAATTATGGA
>CAJWPX010000111.1 GCA_913045065.1 uncultured Fidelibacterota bacterium
TAGAAAAAGGATATCAACGTGTCGAATAAAAAAAATAATTTACATTTTTCTACCAAATCAATTCACGTAGGAAATGATCCAGATGAAACCGGTTCAGTTGTTGTTCCAATTCATTTAACTTCAACCTTTAAACAACCATTATTTGAAAGTACCGAAAAATTTGTTTACTCCAGAGTTGGTAGTCCTACAGTAAAAAAACTAGAAGAAAATCTTGCAATGTTAGAAAATGCTGATTATGCACATGCATTTTCATCTGGAATGGCTGCAATGACTGCAATTTTTACAATGTTCAAACCAAATGACCATATTATTATATCAAAAAATGTTTATGGTGGAGTTTTTAGACTTGTGACCCAAGTTTTGAATGACACTGGAGTTCATTTTGAATTTATTGATACCACTGATGTTAAGAATACAGAAAAAGCAATTAAGAAAAATACAAAACTTATTCATCTCGAAACACCAAGCAATCCGTTATTAGAGTTAGCAGATATCAAATCAACTGCACAAATTTGTAAAAAACAAAATATTGTATTAAGCATTGATAATACTTTTATGAGTCCATATGGGCAAAGACCTTTAGATCTTGGAGCAGATATTGTAATGCATAGTTCTACCAAATTTATTAGCGGTCATTGTGATGTTCTTAGTGGTGCGTTGATGATGAACAATAAAGAACTTTCTGAGAAAACTACATTGATTCAAAATACTGCAGGAGCAATTGTTAGCCCATTTGATGCATGGTTATTATTAAGATCAGTAAAAACCCTATCATTAAGAGTTAAAAAACAATTTATTAATGCAGAAAAAATCGCAAATTGGCTTCAAAATAATTCTAAAGTAAAAAAAGTGATTTATCCAGGATTATCTTCTCATAGTCAATTCAAATTAGCCTCTCAGCAGCAGTTGTCACCAGAAGGAAAATCAGTATATGGAAGCATGATATCTTTTGAGCTCGATAAATCCGTTGATTTGGATAAATTTGCTAATAAACTAAATATTATTACTCTTGCAGAAAGTTTAGGAGGACTTAAAAGTTTAATATCTTGTCCGTATGCTATGACCCACGCTTCCGTCCCAAAAGATGAAAAAATGAAATTAGGGATTACCCCTAATTTATTAAGATTGTCTGTTGGTATCGAGCATATAGATGACTTAATTTCAGAACTCGATTCTGCAATCGAACATAATTAAATCTGCTTTTCAAGCAATTTTTTATATATTCCATTTATAGCATGCCGCGGTGGCGGAATTGGTAGACGCGCTGGTCTTAGGAACCAGTATCGTAAGGTGTGAAGGTTCGAGTCCTTTCCGCGGCACTTATGGATATTATACTATTAGGTGTGATAATTGTTATAGCATTAGTGCTATTTATCACAGAATTGTTTCCAATAGACGTAACAGCATTGGTTGTGTTAGGTTTATTGTTAATTTTTGGGCTTGTAACGCCTAATGAAAGTCTGTCAGGATTCTCAAATCCAGCAGTTATTACAATAGGGTGTTTATTTATCATGAGTTATGCTCTCCAAAAATCTCATGTATTAGAATATGTGATAATTAATATCAATAAAATTATTGATAAATCTCAAACATTGGGCATGGCAGTTTATTTATTTTGTATTGGGATTGCCTCTGCTGTTGTGAATAATACTGCAATAGTTGCTATTTTTATGCCAGTTACTATCCGTTTAGCAGATAAATACAATATTAGTCCCTCAAAAGTGTTGATTCCATTGAGTTATGCAGCAATTCTTGGTGGTACACTAACGCTAGTAGGAACATCAACAAATTTAATTGTTAATTCTATTTTGGTTGATTCATCTGGGATATCATTGGGAATGCTAGAATTTGCCAAATTTGGGATTATTAAATTTGTTGTTGGACTAATCTATATTTTTACAATAGGGCATAAGCTTTTACCATCAAGAGTGGCAAAATCCTCTAGTATTACAGATTATAGTCTAGATGGATATTTAACTGAATTTAAAATTAATGAAGATTCTCCTTTATGCGGTAAAACTTTGCTTGATAGAAAGATTAATGAGAATTACGATGTCATTGTATTAGATGTTTTAAGAGGTGGTGAAATTATTACTTCAAATCTAAGAA
>CAJWPX010000112.1 GCA_913045065.1 uncultured Fidelibacterota bacterium
GGTTATGGAATGATGATTATTCTTGTATCATTCTTTAGAGAGTTATTTGGAGCTGGCACTATTACTTTACCAGATGGTGGTGCAGGGTATATATTATTTTCTATTGAACGTGACGCTAGTTGGTTGATTAATGCAGGATATGAAAATATTGGATTATTGGTATTATCACCTGGGGCATTTTTTATACTAGGTCTTGTTATTTGGGCACAAAGAGAAATTGCTGGTCTTGAGGAAGAAGAATAATGGGTCTTGAACATTATCTAAGCATTTTTACAAAGGCAGTTTTTATTGAAAATATGGTTTTAGCATATTTCTTAGGTCTTTGTTCATTTTTAGCTATCTCAAAAAAAATTGATGCTTCTATTGGAATTGGAATGGCAGTAGTAGTTGTTTTGACAGTTACAGCTCCAATTAATTGGTTTATCTATGAGTATCTTCTAGATAAAGGTGCACTATCATGGATTAATCCTAAAAATCCTGAACTCGCTACTATTATTGCTAATATTGATTTATCATTCTTAAAACTTATTGTATTTATTGCTGTTATTGCGGCAGCGGTTCAATTAATTGAAATGTTTCTAGAACGATTTTCACAAGCCCTTTATAATGGTTTAGGAATTTTCCTTCCATTAATTGCTGTGAATTGCTCCATTTTAGGGGGATCAATGTTTATGGTAGAAAGAGAATATTCATTATCAGAAACATTGGTATATGGTTTTGGTTCTGGTGTTGGTTTCTTATTAGCTATTCTTGCATTGGCATCGGTTCGATATAGACTTCGTTATTCTAATATTCCACCGAGATTGAGAGGCGTTGGAATGGCAATGATATTAACTGGATTATTATCTATGGCTTTTATGGCCTTTTCTGGAATTGATTTATGAGTGAGTTTGGTCTTACAGTACTGTTGGGGATTGCAGTTTTTACATCGGTAATATTTTTATTGGTAATTGTCGTTAATGTCCTTTCAGATTTATGGCTTCCTCAAGGAGAGGTGAGTATTATAGTAAACAATGATGTGGACAAAGCTCTAAAAGTCCAAACCGGATCTACTGTATTATCAGCATTGGCTTCTCAGAATGTTTATTTACCATCTGCATGTGGGGGACAAGGAACTTGTTCTCAATGCAAGTGCCAAGTGATAGAGGGTGGTGGAGAAATTCTAACTACAGAAAAAACCTATATTAGTAGAAAAGAGCAAAAAGATCATTGGCGTTTGGGATGTCAGGTAAAAATTAGAAATGATATGAAGATTCAAGTACCTGATGAAATTTTTAGTATTAGAAAATGGGATGTAACCGTTCGTTCGAATGAAAATGTAGCAACTTTTATTAAAGAACTAATTTTAGATCTTCCAGAGGGTGATCCTATAAAATTTGAACCGGGTGGTTTTATTCAAATTGATGTTCCAGAATATAAAGATATTAATTACAAGAATTTTGATATAGGAGATATGTATAGCGAAGATTGGGATAAATTTGATGTTTGGCAATACAAAGCAAATAATCCTGAACCAGCATTTCGTGCATATTCTATGGTAAATCATCCAGCTGAAGGAAATATGATCATGTTAAATATTCGTATTGCATCTCCACCTCCTGGACAACCTAATCTCCCACCAGGAATTGCATCATCTTATACTTTTGATCTCAAACCAGGAGATAAAGTTACTGTTTCTGGACCTTATGGTGATTTCTATATTAAAGATACTGATCGAGAAATGGTTTATATTGGTGGCGGTGCTGGAATGGCACCTCTGAGATCGCATATTTTCCACTTGCTAAAAACTGAAAAAACAAAACGAAAAATTTTGTTTTGGTACGGTGCTAGATCTGTCAAAGAAATGTTCTATGATGATGAATTTAAATTGTTGGCAGAAGAGTATGATAATTTTACCTATCAAGTTGCACTATCAGAACCGCTAGAAGAAGATAATTGGGATGGTCCTACAGGTTTTATTCATCAGGTAGCATATGATATGTATCTTAAAAATCATGACGATCCAACAGAATGTGAATATTATTTGTGTGGACCACCTATGATGATTGATGCAGTACAGAATATGCTTTCAGATTTAGGGGTTGAGGAAGA
>CAJWPX010000113.1 GCA_913045065.1 uncultured Fidelibacterota bacterium
GGATAAATATTCCCTTAAAAATTTATGTTTAGAAAAATTTTATAAATAAAGTGGAGAGAAGCGGTCTAGCGTAGTGGAACGAATTTACACAGCGGAAAAATTTTTTCACCTTGAGGTGAAAATTAGAGGCAAAGATCTTTGTTAGTATAATTAAAATACTTTATGCGTTTCATCTTGTGGAAAAATGGAAAAACCAGTACGCACTAGATCTCGTTTCAAGTGAACTTTGGCGCGAGCTATCCTTGACATCACGGTCCCTATGGGAATATCGAGCGTCTTGGAAATTTCCTGATAAGATAAACCTTCGAAGTAAAATAGCCGGATAGGTTCGCGAAGCTTTCCATCCAACTTGCTTAAGGCAGATTGAATATTATTTTTTACCTCATCTTTCAAAAGTTCATTTTCAAGGTGGGTGTCGTTACGCAATGCGTAACAAACTGACTCAAATTCAATTTCAATCCTGTGCTTGCTCTTTTCAATATCTTTGAGAAACACGTTTCTGAGAATCGCAAACAACCAATATTTACTTTTTTCCCGATCCTTTAATTGGTCAAAGTTTTTTAACGCTAAATAATATGTTTCCTGTACTAAATCTTCAGCACCATGGCTGGTCTTGCATAAGCGAAATGCTGCCCTGTAAATAACTGCCGCATGCGGAAGAAGATATTTTTTAAACTTATCTCGACCCTCACGATCCGACAGATTTTCTGCAAACTTAACCAAAAAGTCCAAGGCACCCCCCCCCTTTTTTTAATTATCGGCTTTCGTAGAATATCAACCGACAAAATATGTATTACGCTTTTTGAAGGAATAATAAATCAAAACTAGTATCATTTAAAGGAAGAACTTGGTTATAATTATATTTTTAAAGATAATGATAGTAAATTTTGGCATGACAGTGCATGAACCTGAAAATCTTCCTGGATAATTTATGTTTATATCAAACGAAGAACTATTAAAAGCCTCGATTCAGATAGAGCGTGAGGGTAAGTTTTTCTATTCAGAGCTTTGCGATCATATTGACGATCCTGCGACAAAAGAGTTCCTGCAAGTAATGGCCAAGGAAGAGGCTATACATGAAGAGCAGTTTAAGAAAATTTTAGATGAAAAAAATGATCGGGCATATGGGTGGGAGAACCAACAAAACCTCCGAGAATTACTCGACAATAAATTCAAAACAGATATTTTCCCGCCCATCAACAAAATCATGGATCAAGCTTCAAAGCTTCAGGGCGTCGGACAAGCTTTAGATTTTGCGGTAGAAGCGGAAAAGGTCTCGGCTGAGTTTTATAGCCTGCTTGGTGATGCCTGTGATGAAATTGATATTAAAACCCAATTGGTTCAACTGGAAAAAGCTGAGAAAGAACACCTGGACCGGGTCAAGTCTCTTGCAAAGCATTACGCACCAAAATGTGAATAGTTGATCTTTTGAGCAACCTTATTATTTATTATCCCACCTGGAGTTCTCCCAAAAAACTCTAGCTGACTTCTTTAGGCAAACCATCATAATATTTTGACGGGCTGTCATAATATTCTTCGTTGCCGTTGATACCATCTTCTAATTTATCCTTGAATAAAAGATCGAAGTGACCGTCTTCATCAAAATCGTAAGCATAGAAAATGGGATGAGACGCTCCAATGTAAAACATGTAATCTTTTTCGTAATCAATAAAGAATACATGTTTCTCAGGGAAATTTTTAGCCACGGATTCCTTGGAATCCGGAGAAAAAAAAGCACTAATTATTATCCTTAAAGTGAAATAATCCGGTTTTTTAGAACCGTCCAAATCATACCCAACTACCAGCAAACCGGAAGGGGTGATATCCCAACCTATACAAGTGTGAATATCTGGTTCTGCCACAGGGTAAGGGAATCCCCAGATAGGGGAAGACGAAGAGACAAACCAAAAACAAAGTATTATTGTAAAGAGGAAACGTTTCATTTTTATCGCCCCCTTTCTTCAAAAAAAACTAGCTTCAAATTCTTCCCATAAAAAAAGCCCAAATTCATCCCTTATCAAACTGGAAGAAGTTGGACTTTGTAAAAGCGTAATTGAGATTTAAA
>CAJWPX010000114.1 GCA_913045065.1 uncultured Fidelibacterota bacterium
CGTTTTATTTTCATTAATAGACGTTGAAAAAACTGCGATACCTGACTTAAACTTTGTATTTAATTTTTTATTTAATTTTTTTAAACCATCAGTTGATTCTAAAGCGACTTCTTCATTGATAAATGGGATATTATTTAGATGTTTCTGATTCTCAATCATTTTATCAATATCAATAGCATTTAACATATCTGATTGATTTTTTTTCTCAAGTTCTCTCTTGTCGGAAGCTTCTTCTAAGCGACTAGTAGCATCCATTTTACTTTCAAGATAAGACACAATATGTTGGCCAGTAAGAGCATGTACCCTTCGAACTCCAGATGCAATAGCTTTGTCTTGTGTTATCATAAATTTATTGATTTCTCCAGTAGCCGAAACATGAGTCCCTCCACATAATTCTTTTGAAAAAGAACCCATAGTTAATACTCTAACTTTTTCTCCATATTTTTCACCAAATAGAGCCATAGCTCCTTCTTGTTTTGCTTCTTCTAAGGTTTTTATTTCTGTTTTGACCGGTATATCTTCAGCAATTTTATCATTAACAAGTAAATCAATTGCTTCAATATCTTTCCTACCCAGTTTATTAGGATGTGTGAAATCAAATCTTAAATAGTCTGGTCCAACAAGTGATCCTGCCTGATTAATATGAGAACCAAGAATATCTTTTAATGCTTGATGCAATAAGTGTGTAGCAGAATGATTAGCTTTAATATCTTTTCTTCGTGAAGAATCAATTCTACAATTAACATTCAGATCTTTACTTAATGAACCTTTTTCTAAATCGCAAATATGAATTATAAAATCACCACTCTTCTGAGTATCAACAACCTTTAAAGAAAAATCTTTATTTTCTATAGAACCTGAATCACCAACCTGTCCTCCAGATTCTGCATAAAAAGGAGTTGTATCTAAAACAACAAAAACTTGATTATCTTTATTGCTCCATTTAACTATTTTGCTTTTACTTTCTTCAGCATCATAACCAACAAACTCTGAATGATTCTCCTTATTGTCTATCATCCATTTAACATTGCTTCTATCAAAAGTAAATTTTTGACTACTTTTAGCAAGATCTTTCTGTTTTTGCATCTCTTTGTCAAAACCTTTTTTGTCAACACTCATGCCTTGCTCATCTGCCATCAATTCTGTCAAATCCAAAGGAAATCCATAAGTATCATACAATTTAAATGCATCTGAACCGCTGATAGCATTAGAAGAGCTCTTTACAATTTTTTCAAATTGAATGACTCCTCTTTCAAGAGTAAGAAGGAAAGATTCTTCTTCATTTAGTATGGTTTGCTCTACATGTTTTTGCCTGTCTTTTAATTCAGGATAAGCATCAGACATTGTGGAAACAACTGATTGGACCAATTTATATAATATTGGTTCTTTAATATCAAGATTCATTACGAATTTAGATGCTCTTCTTAATACTCTTCTAACAACATAACCTCTACCTTCATTTGATGGCAATACTCCATCGGCTATAGCAAATGATAACATTCTAATATGATCGCATATAACATTGTATGTTATTTCATTGTCAAGATATTTTGTTTTCGATATTTTTTCTAAATCTGATATAGTTGCTGAGAATAAATCGGTTTTATAGTTTGAATTCTTACCTTGAAGAACAGAACAAATTCTTTCTAGTCCCGCTCCTGTATCAACATGTTTATTGGGTAAATCTTCCAGCTTTCCATCCTTTAAACGATTACTTTGAATAAATACAAGATTCCACAATTCCCAATAATCAGATGAATTATTGATATGTTTTGCATTTTGACTATCTAAATCGTCTCCAACATAGTAATGAATTTCAGAACAAGGACCACATGGACCTGTTTCTGCCATTTCCCAAAAATTATCTTTCTTTCCACATTTTACAATACGACTTTTATCAATATCAGTCTCTTTCTCCCATAAATTGTATGCTTCATCATCATCTTTGAACACTGTAACCCATAGACGAGATTTATCTAATTTCCAAACTTCTGTCAATAATTCCCAAGCCCATTGGATAGCTTCTTTTTTATAATAGTCTCCAAAAGACCA
>CAJWPX010000115.1 GCA_913045065.1 uncultured Fidelibacterota bacterium
AATGGAATAGGTCTAATCCTGGATAATAGAAAAAATATTGATGATAAGAAGATTGAAACAGATGTAAAGAAAATAAAATTATCATAAGTAAAACTATTAAAAAGAATATTAATCAAGTTTAGAATTGAAGATTTTGGAGGTTCAATAAGATTTGCTATCTTTCTTTTTGTAAGCTCTAGATTATATATAATATCACTATTTCTAGGGGATAAATTAAACGCCATTTCATAAGACCACCGAGCATTACCATAATCTTCGAGATTATAATATGAATTACCGAGATTGAAGTATAAATCTGCATGATACAATCCTTGATCAATAATATCTTCGTAACTCTTACTAGCATTAGAAAAATCTTTATTGTTATAATAATTATTTCCTTTAACAAAAAGCGAATCAGGGTTCTGACAAAACAATAAAGAGCTAGTAAATAAAATAATTTTTATTTTTTTAAACATATTCATTAATCTCACTTAATAGTTTAATAGTTTTGTTTTTTATCTTATTATCTTTCTTGCTAGATAATTCTGTATAATTGTATTTATTACATTGATCTAGAATTTCTTTTAACACAATTAAATCTTTTGATTTGATTTTGTTTTTCAGTTGTTTTTTCAAAGCCAAATAATCAACATTAACTGAATCAGTCAAAGTTTTATCAAAGAAAAATTGATTAATAACATCTGAACAATCTCTATAGACATTTTTAGAAGAAGATAATACGTTTATAGAATTTGAAAGCGCAGATCTATTCTTAAATTTTACCGATTGAATATCGATAAAAGAAGAGAACTTTGAACTAAAAAATGGTGACAAAAATAATACTAATGAAAGAAGTAAAATTGAGACATATCCAATATAAAATTTGTCAGAATTTTCTTTCCTCCAATTAGGCATATTTAACTTAATATATCTGATTTCTTTACTAGAAGAGAGATTACCATTTGTTTTATTATAGTCTATATCAGGAGTCTTAGTAACACTAAATCTAATTGGATTTGTTTTAATTTTATTCCATGAATTTATACCTGTATGAAAGAAAGGAAATTCTACAGACTTAATAGTATAATTTCCTGATTTTCTTGGTATTAAATTATATTCCCATGTAATTGATCCTGAAACTCGATCAGATATATTTCTATTTTTTTTGATTTCTCCTTCAAATATATCGAAATTATCTGGAAAATCTATCTCAGGTCTTCCAATGTTATCTAAATTACCCTCTCCTATTAATTCTAGATAAAATGTAACTGGGGTTCCATTCTCTACATCTAAAGAAGATAACGATGAATTAATTTCAAAAATACCTACAGCTCCAGTAAAATTATCAGGCTGATTCTCAAGACTATCTACTTTAATTGTCTTTTTATCTGAGACGAGAATTCTTGCTTTAGTTTTTTGCGAAAATGTATCAAAAAAAGGATCGTCCCAAAATAATCTCTTAAATGAAGGATCTTTTTCTTTTGTTTCTATTTTCATTATCATTGGTTCCAAGTCAAATACTCCATCAGATAATGGAAATAAAGCAACTTCGTACAACTTGAGGGATTTATATTTGTAATTATCAATAACAACATCATTCCAGCTATCAGGATCTATTTGAGTACCAGAAGGATCATAAAGTTTCTCCACCCAAAAACCTTCGAATTCTGGAAATTCTGTTTCTATAACTCTTGAAGCTATTCTAGTAAAAAAAACATATTTAATAGTTATTTGTTCACCAATCTTTACATCTGAATTACTGAGTTCTACTTTTAGAAACATATCATTAGTATTTTCATTAGATATTTGTTCGGAAACATTAATTGTAATATCTTCTGTTAGATATATCTTCTTACCAACTTTAACCTCTAGATTTGGTATTTTTATCTCACCTGTTTTCTTTGGAATAATTCTCCATGATATTGATCGAGAACTAGATTTTTTTCCATTAATAAATTTATACTCACTACCAATATTTGGACCTGAAATAATAGAAAAATAATCCAACATTGGTACAAAATT